>JBDKRX010000111.1:0-6837 GCA_039683175.1 Phycisphaerales bacterium | reverse complement strand
CTCCCTTCCGTTTTTCCAGCCGTTCGCCCGGCGTCGCCACGCCGCCGGTCTTGGGGCACGACGTTGGGTCAATAGTAAACAGTGGTTAGATAGCTGTCAACACACATCTCTATCAAAATACACCTTCACAACAGAGGCCCGGAGAACCCGGAGAGGGATCGGCGCAACTGCCTCTGTGACCTGGAGTTACAACTGTAGCTTGATTCTCCGCTCTGTGCTACGAGGTTCTCATATCTTGTTTTCTTGGCACGCATTTGGGGGCACAAACCACGAAGGACACGAAGTGCATGAAGAAGAACGGCTATTGGCGGTTGGATCACGGACCTGTTGGGAACCCTTCTATTCTTCGCGTCCTTCGTGCTCTTCGTGGTTTCACACATCAAGAGAGCGGTGGGCACAGCCCACCCTACCGCTGTCGCCGGTGCGCTCGTTCCTTTGAGAATCCTGATAACGTAGGATATCTTTCGCACATTATACTGGGATGTGAAAAGAGTCCTTTCTCTGGTCGATGGTTGATGGGTCAACAAGAAACCATTCAAACAGAGAAAGGACAGAGTTGTGCAGAATGGTACATCGGCCGCGACGGACAGGACCTTGAGCCAGGTGATCCAGATCGACGAGGCCCAGATCCGGCAGCATCCGGGCGAGAGGGTTCGTTCGAGTGTGGAAGAGACGCCCAACGGGATGCTGGACGCCGAGGCGGATCAGTTGTGCATCGCCCGCCGGTACGAGCACACCGAAACCCGGACCGACCAGCGGGCCGGACACTACAAACGCAAGCTCCAGACCCGGGTCGGAGAAGTGGAGCTCGATGTCCCCAAGCTGCGCCAGGCCACGTTCGGGACCGCGATCATCGAGCGGTATCGTCGGCGTTCATCGTCAATTCTTCCGTGGCGCCCAGTCGGGCTCCTTGTTGTGGTGTCCGTCCGTGGTGACCTGGACCCATTTGCCGTTCAGGTCCGTCACGCAGATGTTCCAGCCGGGGGCCATGCCGCCGCCCATCTCGTTGGCCTCCGGTCCGTAACTGAAGGCGATGTACTTTCCGTCCGGCGAGAAGTCCGTGTGATAGACTTCGTGCTCCTTGTCGCACTTGACGAGGGTCCGCACGCCGGTCACTGTCGCGGTTCCGGAGGCGGTGTCGAACGCGGCGGTGCCCAGGTCCCAGTCCGTCTGGCCCCAGGTGATCATCTTGCCGTCGGGACTGAAGTCGGGGCGGCAGCCGGTGACTCCAAATGGCGTCAGGTCGACGATCTCCATCCCGGCTACCGGGAAGGCGAGGACCGCGTGGTCGAAGCCCATGCCGCCGTGGACGGTCGCGACGAACCATTTGCCGTCGGGCGACCAGCACAGGTTATACAGATGGTAGAGCTTCGCTTCATTCGGGTGCGCCTTGCTCTGGCCGGTCTTGAGATCGTAGAAGTAAACGCCCTTGGAGGCGTAGTCGGTGATCGTGTGGCGGTCGTACTCGCCCTTGAGGTAGGCGATCGTGCCACTGTCGGGGCTCCAGCAGGCCTGGCGGGCGTTGGGGGCAACCTTGACGCGGTTCGTGCCGTCGAGGTTCATATAGAAGATGCTGCGGACCTTGTTTCTGCCTGTGCCCTCCTCGCCCTCGAAGCAGATCTTCGTCCCATCGGGCGAGACGTGCGGATAGATCTCGCTGACGTCGGCGGTGTTGGTCAGATTGACAGGATTCGAGCCGTCGGCGTTGACGAGGATCAGCTCCCAGTTATCCTTGCCGTCCGCCGAGCGGAGGCTCTCGTAGACGATCTGGAAGGGGATGCTCTTGAGGTCCAGTCCCGTCCCGGGACGAAGGGATTCCTCCTCGGCCGCGACGCTGCCTGCGACCGGCAGGACCAGCAACGCCAGAAGAATCACGCCTATCGACGCACGACGCTGCGCAGCACCACACTGTCCCGACATGTTCTATTCCTCCACAAGCATTCCGACGAAACGGTGCGTGATACGCACCCTACATCTCCGTGTCTCATGGCATGGGCGACGAGTCACGGGCCACTGGTCACGGCAAGATAACGCCTCACGGCGTCACTACAAACGGGCGACGCCAGGCCTCTTCAAATCATCAATTCTTCACCGGCACCCAGTCGGGCTCTTTGTTGTGCAGGCCGTCTGTGGTGATCTGCACCCAGTTGCCTTCCAGGTCGCCCACGCAGATGTTCCAGCCCTCGGCCAGGCCACCGACCTGCTGGCCGCCGGAGACCGGGCCGTAGCTGAACGTAATGTATTTGCTGTCGGGCGAGATGTCCACATGATAGACCTTGTACCGGCGGGCGACCCGCAGGATGTCGTGGACGTTCGTGACCTTCGGCTCCGGGGCGTTGAGGTCGATTTCGCCGGTTTGCAGGTTCCAGTCGGTCTCGCCCCAGACCATGCGGGTGCCGTCGGCGTTCAGGTCGGGCCGGCAGCCGCGAACGCCCCATTTCTCCAGGTCGAAGACCCGCTTGCCGAAGGCCTCGAAGGCGATGATCGTGTCGCTGTAGCCCATGCCGCCTTCGACCGCCGCGACGAGCCACCTGCCGTCGGGCGACCAGCAGAGCGCATAGACATGGTGCAGCTCCGTATTCACATGCGGCTGGTGCCAGTCGTTTTCGAGGTGATAGTAGGCCAGGCCGGTCGTGGCGTATTCGCGCGTGCTGAATCGCTGGTACTCGCTCTTGACGTACGCGATGCTCTTGCTGTCGAAGGACCAGCAGGGCTCGCGACCATTGGCGACGACGTGGACGCGGTTGGTGCCGTCGATGTTCATGAAGTACACGTGGCGGACCTTGTCCCTCCGACTGCGGCCCTCGTCGGTCACGAAGCAGATCTTCGTCCCGTCGGGCGAGACGTGCGGATACATCTCATCGATGTCGGGGGTATTCGTGAGGTTGACGGGGTTCGAGCCGTCGGCGTTCATGATGAAGATTTCCCGGTTGAGCTTGCCGCTGGTCTCACGGTAGGTGTCGTGCACGATTTTGTACGGGATCTTCGACAGGTCCATCGCGTCCCTGGCCAGCGGCTCCGAGATCGGTTTGGTTCGACCGTCGTCGCCCGGCTGGGACCGGGTGAGCTCGAATTCGTCCAAAGCGGCAGGGGGGTCCTCTGCGGGTATCCCTGAGAGATTGAATATCACGGCAAAAATCATTGCGGTCAACGTCATGAACGATGCCCTCTCAATCCTATATCCTGCGAACCGGCTACGAATACTGCCATCAGGATAATTCGAGGACCCTCCGCTGACAAGATGGCGAACGACGAAGAAAACGTATTACAGGGAAGCGCCTATTTTGTAGGATTTATTTTATAGACACGGCGTCGAATCGCCGATATAATACAGAGCTTGTTAAGGAGTACGCTTTTCTCCCTCGGAGTCTACCCCTTTATACAGCAACAGAGGGAAAGCATGTTTGCAGGCCGAAAGATGGCCTCAGGAGTACAGTTGTGGCAAGAGGTAAAGTAAAGTGGTTCAACGCAAGCAAAGGGTTCGGGTTCATCACTCCGGATGACGGCGGGCAGGATCTGTTCGTCCACCACTCGGAAATCAAGACGCAAGGGTACGCGTCGCTGGACGAGAACCAGTCGGTCGAGTTCCAGGTCGGGCAGGGAAAGAAAGGCCCCTGCGCGACGAATGTCGTCCCCGTTTAAGGACGGATTCGCGTAGGAATCATGAAGGCCCCGAGCAGTCAGCGGGGCCTTTTCCTTGCGCTCAGTTCGGTCCGATCTGTGAAGAATCGGCCGATTATCTCAGGTTGAGTACCGACAGCACCACGAGCGTTCGCGGCGTGATCTCTGTGAAGCTGATTCTGCCAGCCAGGCAGGAGAAATTCGCCTGGCCATCGGTCGGAAGAACCAGCAACTTCGTCGGGCTGACCGACTGTGCGAACTCCAGCGTGGCCGTGATCGGTTCGTCGTTGAAGTTCTCGATGGCGATGCAGTCGTCGCCGATCAGGTACAGGGCCACCTTGTTTTGTGCGTCGAATTGAATTCCGAATGGGGCCAGGAGCTTGTCGCGGAGCGGCTTGAGGTCCTCGCGAGACAAATCCAGGAGGCTGTTTGGTTTGCCGCCCACCCTCAGCGTGAGGAGGTTCTTGTCGTTCGCCAGTTCTGGCGGGAGCTTGGCGGCCAAGCCATCGGTGATGAGCACGGGTGTGCCTGCTTTGAGCATCGCAGCGAGCTTCTCGTTCCACTGCGGGTCCTTCATCGCGTGGACCGGCAGGAAGGCGGCCTTGGCGTCCGCGCGGATGTTGGCCGTGGGCACGAGCGGCAGACCCAGCATGCCGACGAAGTCGTAGACGTATTGCTCGTCGAGGGCGTCGCTGCCCGGGGGCTTGGGGGCTGCGCTGCCCTTGAGCGGCTTGTCGCGAACCATCGCCGCGAGTTGGAACAAGCCGGGAATCTCCATGCGAAGCTTCTCGACGTTGGCGGGACCCGTGTCGTGCAGGAGCGAGCCGTAACAGAATAGCAGCATCTCCCTCGCATCGGCGAGCACCGTCTGACGGGCCTGCTCGACATAGTTGGCCTCGTGCGTGCCGTAGGGGTCGAACCAGCCTCCGCCGCACTTGGCGCCGCCGATCCCGCCCAGCCAGCGCATGAGGTAGTAGCCCTTGTACTGGACATCGCCGCCCCATCGCTTGTCTTCATAGTCGCGGGTCTCGGTGCCGACCCAGATCTTGTCGAAGTCAGCGGTCTGGCGCACGACCACGTAACCTCGATTGTGGAACTGCTCGTACCACTGGGGGTACTTGATGATGATTTTGACCTTCGGATTGACCGCACGGGCGGTTTTGAGAATCCGCTCCCGGCTGACCTTGACCATGAGGTCGCAGCGGTATTGCGACCAGCTCTGATTGCCCTTTGCCTTCTTGCACTCGTCGCACTCGCAGTCGGTGAACCAGAAATCGTCGATCATGATCTCGTCGAAGAGCGACGCAGTGAACTCGAAGATCTCCTGCACGTGCTTCTGCGTGGGTTCGTCGGTGTAGCACGAGATGGGGTCCCAGCCCGTGGATTTTTTGCCCACGCCGGTGGGCGTCACGCAGCCGGAGACGTCGATCCCCACCTCAACGAAGCGTTTCTTCGCGTGCTCCAGCGCATCGCGCTGCGCGGTGTAGCCGTCGCGGAAACTCTCGACGAAGACGCGTGTCACGCCGGTGTCCTTGCACCAGCCGATCGCCTGGTCGATCCCGGCCTTGGAGGACAGATGATCTCGCACGTCCTGGGCGGTGAATAGCGTCGAGACGGTCAGGGCATCTCGATTCGCCTTGGCCAGTTCCCAGAGCGGTTGGCCCCACGCGATCGATGCGGCCAGCAGAATCCAAGACCCGATGATCGCCGCTTGTCCTGCGCGAATTGCCTGCTTCATAGACCCAACCTCACGTAGAAGATAAATCCGAAATCCGAAACTCGAAATCCGAAACAAGCACGAATGATCAAAATCGGAAATCCAAAACAAGACACTCGGATGGCGACAGCGTTTCTGTCATTTGGACTTTGTGCTTTGGATTTGTTTCGGATTGACGTTCCCGCTCTGGCGGGGTCGAGTTTCGATATTCGTGCTTTGGTGGTTTCATTCCCAGTCGCCGACCAGTTTCACGAGCTTGCCCTTCAATCGCCGGCAGGCCTCGCCCGGGTCGAGTGCCTTGGTCACCGTCGCGCAGACGGCCACCCGCTGAGCCCCGGCCCGGATCACCTGCTCGACGTTCTCCACGGTGATGCCTCCGATCGCGACGTGGCTGATGCCGGTCCCTTCGAGCTTTGCCAACCCCTGTCTGATGTACTCGGCGCCGGCGACCTCGATCTCCGGCTTGGTCGGCGTCGCGAATGCCGGTCCGAGACTCACATAGCTCGGCTGTCCCGGCAGCGACGCCTCCAGCTCCCTGAGCGAGTGCGTGCTCTTGCCGACGATCAGCGGGCGGAGCTGAATCCGTCTCACCTGCTCGACGGGCAGATCGTTCTGGCCCAGGTGCACGCCGTCGGCGCCTGCGGCCGCCGCGACATCCGCGCGGTCGTTGATGATGCTCAGCGTCCCCATCTCCCGGCAGATCTCCACGAACTCGACCGCCGTGGCGAACAGCCGGTCGTCGGGCATGTCCTTGGCCCGCAACTGGATGCAGTCGGCGCCGCCGGTGGCGCACTGGCTCGCCAGGGCCAGGATATCCGCAGGGAGGTTGCTCGTGACAATCACGTACAGGCGGACGCGATTGAACTTCTCGACGGGTTCGCTGAACAGCACGATGTCTTTCTCCAGGGTGTAACTCTCGTACCGCAACCGCTCGACGGCCTCTGCGACGGCCTTGTCCTGGATCTGGATCACCTCGGCCATGGCGCGGAGGGCCTCGGTCAGCCGCTTGGCGGCGGCGGTGAAGCAGTCTCTCAACGTCGTCCGCTGGTGCTGGCCTTCGACCTTCTGGCCGACGCCGACGTCGCCAAGGGTATCCCTCGCCGCGATGAGCCTGCCGGAATCCAGCCGGCCGACGGCGGCGCACAATTCGTGTCGGAGCTTCTTGGCCCGCTCGCTGAGCGTCCCGGAATTGAGCCCGAATCGGCAGTACTCTTCCACGACGCGAAGGGCCTCGCGGGCGCGATTGAAGTTCGCATCGATGATCCTGTAAGCGACTCTCTCCATAACGGTCTCTATTATAACCCCATGTCCTGCCTGCGAATAGGAAAAACAGCGGCGTCCGTCACGGATTCACGGAAGTGTCTGTGCAAGTTTTAGTACGACAGCGCTATGACGAATCCATCTGTTTGTTGGCTCGACGCTGAGTGCGTTTCCGACTTTCATACGAGGCATGATTTCGCCGTTGATAATACTTGCACCGCGCCGTGACCAAGGCCCAC
>JBDKRX010000110.1:0-3517 GCA_039683175.1 Phycisphaerales bacterium | reverse complement strand
TGGCGTTGGACGCATATCCAGGGGTATTCCACTGGCTCACAGAGGACTGTCAGTGCCGCGCGGAGATTTCACGGCCTGTCGGCCTCGGATCTGCCAATCGGGGCCCAGAATCAGCAATGATCGCTGTGCCCTAAAACTTGCACAGACACTCGCGATTTCGCGGCGCTCCCCCCCTATGCACGGGCCTTCGAGACGGTGGCCAACCAGGTTCGAGCCATCAGGCAGGCGCCGGCCATCGTGGGATGGACGCCGTCGCCGGCCCAGTGGGTGGGCGGGGCCTTCTTGACCGCTTCGTCGAATGCCGATTGGAACGGGACGAACACGGCGCCAATGCTCGTCGCGACCCTCTTCGCGGCGGCTCGGTAGCCGTCGAACTCCGGGAACCATTTCTCGTTCACGGCCCCGCAGCGGAGCACGAAGGGCTCGCAGACGACCAGCTTCACGCCGGGTAGCTCTCGCTTCGTCCGCTCCAGGAGGGCCCGGTAGTCTCTTTCGTAGATCTCGGCCGTACCGTCGTACTGGCCGTTGAGCTTGTGCCAGATGTCGTTGACTCCGATGAGGATGCTCACGACGTTGGGCTTCAGGGCGATGCAGTCTTTGTCCCAGCGCTCGGCGAGTTGGAAGACCTTGTTGCCGCTGATGCCGCGGTTGTATATCTTCAGATCGGCGTCGGGCCGTTCGGCCAGCAGATGTGCCGAGATGAAGTGGACGTAACCACTGCTCAAGGCCCGCGGATCGTTGACGTTATTCTCCCGCTCTCTGTCGCGGCCTGCGTCGGTGATCGAATCGCCCTGGAACAGGACGACCTCCCCCTGGCGGATCAAGCCGCCGCATGCCACGACGGGAGTGCGTTTCACGGATTGTGAGCAGCCGGATGCGGAGAGCACCGAGAGCGTCGCTGCTGCCGCTGTCCCACCCAGGAAACGACGCCGAGAGGTGCGTACATCCATTGCTGGTACGTTTGCCATATCGATTTCCTTTTACCGAGCGACATCACACACGACTGCAACGACGACCGTTGCAGTCCCAAGTGAGTCATGGTAACGGCTCGCAGCGCGTATCGCCAGAAAATCTGACGGTCCGTGGGACGAGGAGTTGCTCGCTCACGGGGAATCCCAGTTCGACAGGCCCTTGAGTCCTGTCAGCAGGGAAACCAAAAGTCCCTGACACTCCTGTCTGGAGTCGGCGGGGCCGCCCACGTTGATCTGAATCGCTTCGCTTGCGAGCGGTACTTGCACGAGACAACTACAACACGCCGCATACCCTGGTTTGTGGATTCCTGCTTTCGCAGGAATGACAGAGTCCGGACAACGCCTCGTCACCTTATGGGAGGCCGCAAAGACGGTCATGCACCCCCGTCGGGGGGACCGGGGCCCTCAGCCTTTCGTCGAGGGCCGTTCAGGATTCGTTCGGGTCTGCTTCGGACTCGTCCGCGGCACTCTGTGTTTCGTTTGGATCGATTGGCGGTTCGACGTGGGCGAAGACGCCGTAGCCGGAGCCGTCCTGACCATTGCTTTCCCACGTAGCGATGAAGGCGCCGTCGGCAGTCATTACTACGTCGGCGTATCGTTGCTTGTCTGGCGTATAGGTATTGAGTCGGGACTCTTCTGCCTCAGGCAGCCCGTCTGCGTCGAAACGCCGGACGAAGATGTCGGCGGCCGTGTTCGGATCGCCGCTGTCGTACTCCCAAACGATGACGAATTCGTTCGCGTCGTTGATCGCGGCCTGCGGCCACTGCTGGGCCCCGGTGCGGATTGCGTTCACGACGAACGGCTCGCCTTGCGGTGCGCCGCTGGGATCGTACAGCCTTGCGTGGATGTCATCGTCCCCGGCCCGGTTGGGGTCGCCGTCCCAGGCGATGAGGAAATATCCGAGCGCGTTCATCGCGATCGAGGGACGCGTCACGGAGGCGATGGCCGCCGTGTTGACCGGGAACACCTCGGTTCGCGGGACGCCGTTGGGGTCGAACAACCTCGCCATGATCGGGTGGCTCGACCTGTCCCGCATCCACGTCACCGCGAAATTCCCCTGACTATCCATGGCGACATCCGGATAGCGGCAGTCGTAGAGGTTGGGATCGACGAGGATATCGTCGCCCAGGCCGTCGCCATTGGGATCGAAGAGATGGGCGTATACGAAGGTTTGATCGCCAAGATCTGTCGTCTCCAGGCTTTCCCAGGTGATGAGGAATACCCCCTCGCCTCCTGCGGCAATGCGAGGATGAGACTGGCGGCCGACGGTACGCAGGTTTACGAGCAGATCGTCTGTGACGGGGACAGCGTGCGGGTCGTATATCCGAAGAAACACATCCTCTTCGGACCCAGGTCCTTGCCAGACGACGGCGAGACGGCCTTGGAGATCCACCGCCGCCGCGGGTTCCGTCTGGTTGCCCTCCGCCAGGGAGTTCACGACGAACTCGTCGCCGACGGGGGCGCCCGCCTCGTCGAGCCGGCGGGCGACGATATCGTTGGATCGGCCGGCGGTGGAGTAATAGCTGCTCCAGACAGCGACCGCACCGCCGCGAGCATCCAAGGCAATCGCCGAATTGGCCTGGGCGCCGCTGGCCCGGACGTTGACTTGAACCTCCGCCACCGCCAGCGACGACAGGCTGGCGACAAGGGCTGCACAAGCAAGAAATGACCTAAGCATGGATTGTCCCTCCTAATTCCTCTCTTCACACGGCTCAAGGGCTGCAACCGGGCTGTGGGTACACCCTCACCGCCCGAGATACTCCGTCTCGTATGAGCGGCCTCGTTCAGGGTCGGCGATCCGTCGAGGCACAAGAATACCCCGCTGGATGGCTCCGTCCCCTATGCCTATCCGTGGCGCCGATCTCGCTGTCGTGTCAAGTCACCGACGGAATGCTGACTATCGCGCCTGTCAGCAGGACTCAGTATACGCGTCTCGCTCGATTTGTCCAGAAAAAAGTGCGTGATTTCGCACTATGGCGTGGTCCCGCAATACCGGAGTGGATTTCCCGGGGTATCTCGCCGTACGGCCGGCAACTCAGATCGCGTGACTGTGGCCTCAGAGAGGATCTCTGTCAGCGTCGCAGGATTGGATTGATTCTGTGGAGCGTGTGTTGTGCCATGGCCCGATTGAGCCATCCGGCCAGACCGCACTGATAGGTGTAGTTCTCCGGGTCGCGAAGCTCGTCGATTTCGAAGGGGCCGGCGGCTCCGATGATCCGTCCGAACGTGTCGCTCTCGACCGCGTATACTTTGCCGTTTGCATGTTGCCAGAAGGTCTTCATAAGCACCTCAATGATAAGTATACGATACAACCCGGCCGGACGGCAACAACGAATCCCCCTCGTACGTGTCAACAACAGTCCTGCCCTGCCGATTCTCGGACGGATGATCTCATACGGATTAGGAAATATTTTTGCGCGCCTGTGAAAATAGGGTAGCGCCCTGGGTCTGCGTGTGGCATACTCTCGAAGAAACGGAGGGACTGTCTCATGCAGATCCAAACTCATCACCCCGACGATCTCGGACAACTGCGTCAGCGAAGCCGC
>JBDKRX010000109.1:0-80190 GCA_039683175.1 Phycisphaerales bacterium | reverse complement strand
GACGGGGCCAATCTGCTGTTCAAGATCGATGAGGTCAATGCGCTGGTGGACGAGGGGATCGACATGGGCCTTGAGGCCGTCGATCTCAGCGAGGCCCCGGGCGAGGAACAGCCCGTCGAAGCAGCTGAGGGTGAGGCCGCTCCGATGGCGGATGAGGACCTGTTCATGCTGGGCGAGGAAGAGACCCCGACGCTGGAGCCGACCGGGGAGGTCGAGGCCACATCCGAGTTGGGCCTGGCCCCCGAGGAGACCGCCGCGGACGAAACGGGGACCAGCGAGGAGGAGTTGCTCTTCCTGGCCGACGAGGGGCAGCCCGCCGCAGATAGCACAGCCGACGCCACGGCGGAAGGTACTGCCGATGCCACGGGCGCCGGCACCGAAGACGAAATTTCGCTGGCCGCAGAGTCCGGCGTCCTGGCCGCAGGCAGCGACATCACCGACGCGGATACCGCATTGACCGCCGAGGGCGTGAATGTCCTCGGGGAATCCAACGCCGATTTGAACGTGACTGAGGACTCGATGGCGGAAACGGCCGTCGGGCCGGCCGGTTCGACCGGCGAGGCATCGCTGGAGGAAATCGAGGATGACGTGAGCCTTGACAGTTTCGGCAGCGGCTCGGGCCTTCTGGACCTGTCCCTCCAAGCGGACGACACGTCGCTCGGCGGGATCCTCGATGAGATCTACACCTCCGAGGGCGGCGAGGCGGCGGGCGGTGAAGCCGAGGGCGGAGCCTCCGACGCGGAACCTGCGGCGATCGGCGAGGAAGCCGCCGCTTCATTCGATGAAATCACGGGCGAGGCAGACCACGCCGGCGCCGAAGAGGAACTGCCGGCGCCCGAGCCGGTGGCGATCATGCCGGCGGCGATGGGCGTCGTCTACGCCGAGGCCGCCCCGGACGCCCAGAGCAACATCCTGGGCATGCTCCTGTTCCTGCCCATGCTGGCCCTGCTCTACACCGCGATCGTCGCGGTCGCGGGCCTTCGCGGCGTGACCCCGTCGATCCTCTCCTCCATCCAGGGCATGATCTGGTATCTGCTGGTTGGTGCGATCGTCGTCTCGCTGATCGTGGTCGGAGCCTCCTTCATGGTCGGTCGCGAGCGAAGCGAAGCCCCCGCCCGTACCAAGAAGGAAAAGGTCAAGGCCGAGAAACCCAAGAAAGACAAGAAGGCCAAGGCCGAAAAGGCCGAGAAACCGGTTAAAGAGAAGAAGAGCCTGTTCGGCAAGAAGAAGAAATAACCGCCGCGATTTCTTCACCACGAAGGGCCACGAAGACAAAGAGACGCGCGTTAAGACCGACGTCCGGATCGTCCACAGATCACTCAGATTCCACAGACCCAGAGCCAAGACAATCTGCGAAAATCGGCGAAATCGGTGGATACCTCCTTCTTGCTCTAATCCCTGAATCCGGATACGACCACCGGAATTCCTCACCCGGGATTCTCTCAGGAAACAACCTCGCGGAACCTATCGTAGCAGGCCAGGATTCGCTCCCGGGTGGTCCTGCCTGTGAAGATACCCTCAGACTCCCTCGCAATGCCGTTGAAGGTCGAGAGGATGTGCTCCACGTCCTGTCGTTCGATCCCATAGAGCAGGAAGAAGGCGGCGTCCAGTTCCGCCATCAGTTCCGCTCGCTCGTTTGCGTCCCATTTGTAGACCAGCGGTTTGAATTTCGCCGCCTCCGCCAGCGGCTTCATGTCCTCGCTGACGCACGTCAGCTTGAGGACCCGCTCGCTGATCCACTTCTCCAGCGTCCCCTTCTTCTCCCAAGGACACCGCTGCCCGTAGAAGTCCGGACCGAACGCGGTAAGTTGTTCGACGATGAAGAAGTTCAGTGTTATGCCGCCAATCTTCTGGCGGGCTGCATAGTCGAACACGACGGAATTGAGATTTCCGAGAAGGCACAGGCTGCGTCTCGTGTCCACTTCCGTGAGCATCAAAGGCAGGTGATTGGTGACGGCGGTCCAGGGTATCGCGGCGGCTATCATCGTCCTCTGGTTCGTCGGGCTCGTAATATCTTTGAAGGCCAGGAACCCAGCAGTGCGTTCACCGCCGACGGCCTCCACCACCTTGTTCGTATCGACCCACCACCGTGGCTCGACCGTGTATTCGGGATTCTGATGCTGCACAAGACTCGTCGCTTCGGTCTGTCCCTGGCGCATCCAGTTGGATTCGTCCACCACCACACTGGCGGCCCGATGGTCGTACATCTGCACCATCTTGGCCTCGTAAAGGGGCAGGAACACCTGCTTTCGCTTCTTCCAGCAGGGACCATCCCGTTTGAAGCCGGCCTCCTCCAGTTGACGGGTCGTATGGAACAGCTCCGCGTCGTTCGTCTGGTCGAACATGCGGACGAACTCGATCCCCCACGGATTACCGCCTTCCTTGCGGGTCCTGTCCACAAGGACCGGCACTCGCCGGTAGATGGCCTTGGTGATTTCCGCGTCGCGTCGCGACCGAAAGATCGGGCAGGTCAGCGTGTTTGGATTCAGGGACCGCAGATCCTTCTTGGAAAGTGAGATGTGCCTGTCCCGCTCCTCCAAGTCTTCCATCTGACGGGCGAAGAAGACGAAGTCCGCCGCGTCGGCCTTGCGCTCCGTGCCGCCGAACAGGAGCACGGAGAACTTGTACGACCGGTGAACGTCGGGGAAGATGGGGGCCTTGTTCTCAAAGTCATAAAGGCCGACCAGGAGATCGTTATCGACGATGTCGCTGAAGAACGCCTTGGTCGTATGATCGGTCGCAATGCCGGACGGGACAAGCAGTCCTATGCGCCCCATCGGAGCAACCAGACTCCTCGCCAGTTCCGCAAAGACGGCGTAGGTATTGATGTCGCCCCTGCCGCACAAGGGGTATCGCCCACTGACGCGAACGTAGTCGAACATCTTCTCTGCGTCAGCCTTGGCGCGGAGGTATCGCTCGTGAATCTCCGGGCGGGTCTGCTCGATCTCGGCAATCAATCGTCGTCGCGTCGCGGCGTCCACTGCGGCGGCGATCTCCGGGACAACGGCGTCGAAGAACTCCCTTTCCTGGAGCTTCATGCGTTCCCAGGGGGGATTGCCGATGACACAGTCGAAACCATTCTGCTCGGGCGCGAAAACCTGTGGAAACGTCGTTTGCCAGCTCAGAGCCAGCGGGTCCACTTGCGAATCCGTCACCAGGCTGTTGCCGCAGACGATGTTCCTGGAGAGGTCGGCCAGCGTCTTGCCAGGCTGCGCGGAGCGGAGCCACAGGGACAACTGCGTGATCTCCACCGCCTCCGACGACAAATCCACGCCGAACAGGTTGTCGTGCAGAATGTAGTCGGCAATCCGATCTCGGAGACAGTCCGCCCCCGTGGGATCGACCTGCTCCAAGGCGTGTACCATGTCCATGTAGTGGTCTTCGAGAATCTCGTACGCCTGGAGAAGGAAGGCCCCGCTCCCGCAGGCGGGATCGACGACGCGGATCGCGCGGAGGGCCCCGACGGCGTCTTCCACACAGTGCTTGAGCTTACCGTCCTTCTTGTGAGCCTCGGGATCACTCACGTCGATTCCGTGCTGCTCCTGGATGGCCTGAATTCTCTCCTGCGCGGCTTGGCCGACCGTGCGCTCCGTGATGAACCGGGTGAATTCCGGCGGCGTGTAGTAGACGCCTCCTCGCTTTCGTTCCGCGGATTTCTCCATCCTGGGCGAGACGGGTTCCTCGCCCTTGGACTCGAAGAGACCGCCCGTGGCGCGGATTCGTTCGATGTCGTTGATCGACTTCTCGAACAAGTGCCCAAGCACATCGACGGTGACTTCAGTCCCGAAGTCGTAGTCACCGATGCTCTTGAAGAAGTCCGTCCAACTGTCGTCGAGCTGAAGGTCGTCGACGCCATCGTCCTTGCGGAAGAGGCCCCCGTTGTAGGCGGGCACATCGCCGGAGGGACTGCCCTCGTCGATGCTGCGAAACAGCGACAGGAAGTTCTGCCACTTGGGGTTTGTGACGCGGTAGAAAGCCGGAAGCTCCTTCCACGCCCGGAACAGAGATCGGGCGGGGAGCAGCTCGCGATCCTCGCAGAACGCCACGAAGATGATGCGGTCCACGAGCTTCTGCGCCATCCGGATGGCGGTATCCAAAGGCTTGTTCTGCGCGGGACCGGTCAGGTACTGAATCAGGCGGACACGATTGTCGTGATAGTCGCTGTACAACTCGTCGCCGACTTCGCGTTGGCGCTTCTCGGATTTCTCCAGCAGCACGTCGGCGCGGGCCACCTGCCCGATGCCAAACGGGAGCAGGCCGCCCCGTTCGAACAGCCAGTAGAACTCGAGGAACGTCTCTCGCTTACGAAGCTCCTGGAGGGTGAAGAGCTGGTACACTCGCGGCGTCTGGCCCCTGTGGTAGAGCCGGAAACTCACGATGTTGGAGACGATGCCCCAGGGGCACTCGGGGACCTCGGCGAGGTAATCCCAGCACTGGCGGACAGGCGTCCGCCCGTCGAACCTGTCGCGATCCACGTTGACCTTGGGGCCCTTGAGCTCGATGACGGCGCGCGGCGACGTGTTCCTGTTCGCCTCGAAGAACCCGATTGCCGCGTCGGCCGTCTGGTCGTTGAGCCGGAACTTCGGCTTGAGATTCCACTGGGTCCGGCCTTCCGAGAACAATGTGTAGCCCAGAGCTTCGCCAAAAACCTGCGTGAGAAACTCGGCTTCGAGGTTGCTCTCGGTCTGGGTCTGCAACTTCCCGCTGGACTCCAGTTCCGCCCATTTCCCGATGATCTCGTACGCCCGGCCGCACCGATCATCCTGGAGGCGATTGTCCGAGGATTCCTTTCTCAGATACGCCTGAACAAAGAGGGGCCTCTTCTGGCGATGCTCGCCATACCGGGCCGGGTCCATCTTTCGGAAAAGGTATTCCTGTTTGGCGCTCATGATCCTACAGACAGCCTTGTCTTGTTCCAAGAATCGAGGGGATTAGCGGCATCTCTCGATATCTCCAATGGCAGAACATTTCACTGCATCGCCTTTATTCCCTCGCGGGTTAGCCATGTCAGGATTGATTATGGCGGGTTGGGGGGAAGGTGTCAAGGGCGGCGACCGGCGTTGGAGCGTTGGAGCGTAGAAGCGTGAAAGCGGGCAGCCGGGGGCTACATGGAAGCTTATGCTTGTCCGCCGACTGGGAGAACTACGGACCTTTCCCGATCTAAACGCATCTACGCTTCTACGCATCCACGCTTTCACTCGTCTACCCCTCTTCTCCTTTGTCCTCCTCCCCGGACCACGGGGCACTGGTCACGGGCCACGTCCTGCGTCAGGGTTCACGCGGCGCGTGAAAGACCGAGAGGCTGTAGGCATTGTTGGTCTCGTCGGATTCAGGAACGGCGCCCGCAGGGTCAGCTACCACGAACACCTGCGCGTGCTCTCCGGCGTTCAAATGCCCGCTGGTGTCCCACAGGAACGTGGCCTCGTAGGCTCCGCCGGCAATGAGCGTCTTGATCGCGCTGGTGCCGATCTGCTCGCCATCCGCAGCTCCTCCAAGCCGCCAGGAGAGGCTGGACGCATTCACGGGGATGATGCCGGCGTTTGCGACCCTTGCCGTCAAGGCCATCGTGGTGGCAGACACCTCGGTGCTCCAGCACGTCTCAAGGACCAGATCCGGCAGGACCGTGCGTACCGAAAGCTCGTTGTTCGAGCGGTCGCGGTCCTCGATCGCCAGACTCGGGTCCACGGCGACGAAGACCTCGTGCGAGCTTTCCTTCGCAGGCACTTTCCAGGAGACCGACACGTCCTGCTTGCCGCCGGCAATCAAGGTGCCGGGAATCACCTGCCTGGCCACGATCGTGACAGCCCCACTGGAAGGATCGCCATCATAGAAGACCACCTCCACATCCTGGAGCGCGAGATCGCCGCGGTTTTCGATGGTCGCACGGATCGTCGCCGCCGTGCCGGGCGCGGGATTCGCAGGCTCCACAACCAGGGATTCCGAAACCACGGCCAGGTCATTCGCCAGAGTGTGTTGCAGGACGTACAGGTCCGTGCGCCCAGGCTGCGGGACATTCTCGAGGTGGTGGATCTGGCCCTCGATTTCCACGTCCATACCGGTCCGCAAAGTCTGCGTCTTGAGGTAGGCGATGACCAGCTCGCCGGCATCGCAGGTCAGCGACAGCGTCGTCTCCGCGTGCTCGTCGGCGGTCAGTTGTCGCGGCAGGGACCAGCAGTCGAGGTCCGCGTCGTAGAAAGATGCGACAATATCCACGCCGTTGGGGCCCTGCACGGTGTATGCAACAGCAGCTCCGCCCGGCATGGTCACTGCGTCCAGGGAGGGCGCTTCATTGGCCAGCGTGGATTCGCTGTAAATCTCTCTCGGATTCCAGTCGTCCAATCGCGAATAGACCAGCGCCCCGTCGGCGCTCCATACGCACATCGGCACGCCATTCGGCGCTACGAGCGTCGGCATCGCGTCTTCGACAAGATCACTGGTCAACTGAACCGCCGTCTGCCAGGCGCCGTGGACGGTGGAGAGGAGGTAAAGCTCACAATCCGCGGTGGTGTTGGGATCTCCGTCCTCGTCGACCGCGAGGACCACATGTCCCTCGCCCGCGTCGTCGGCCACGAATGCGAAATTCGCGATGCTCCTCTGTGCCGACCACAGCATCTGGGCCTCCTCCCATCCGTTGCCCGACCATTTCGCGAACATCAGGCGGCCGGCGGAGGCGACGGCACCGTCTTCACCAGCAATCCACAGGATGCCGGACGTCGCGCCCAACGCAATCGCCATCGGCTGGCAGTCCGTCTCCGCGTTGGAGGTCAGTTGTTCCGGCGTGCTCCAGAGGCCCGTGGCGGAATCGAACCAAGCGGCGACAATCTCCAGGTGAGGAGCGATTTGATCCGGTTCACTGGTATCCGAGATATCGCCGGAAACCCGCTCCCACGCGGCCAGAGTTCTGCCGGAGTCCACCGAAACGACGCTCGGGCTGAACTCCGCCGCGTCGTCATCCGCGATTCGGTCGAGCGTCCAGGGCCCGCCGTCTGCCTGCCGCACTGCGCCCATGTCCGTCGCAGCATACCAGGGTTTGTCCGGATCGTGCAGGCAAAACAGAATGAGTCTTTCCAAAGACCCGGAGGATAGGACAGGGCTCGCGAGCGGCACGACGTTCTCCACCAGGGCCGTCTCCTGTGAGGGCTCGCCTTGGGCGGATAGAGTGAATCCGTCCAAACCGCGTTCGCTCGCCAGAAGGTTCGTCCGGCCCCAGCGCAGACACCTGCCGCCGGTCGGTTGCCAGGCGTCCTGGAGGTCGGATTCGGGCATCGACGCGATGAAGAACTTCTGCTCTCCCGCATCTCCGATCCGGATCGTCACCCCCACCTCTTTGGAGTACGTATACAGCCGGGTGGATGCGAACACTCCAACGTAGGCTCGGAGTGTGACTCCTTCGAATTCGAAGGCGGGACAGAGCTGGAACTCAGGAGTCCCCGTTCCGCCGGCGTAGATGCCTGCCTCTGCGGCCCCTATTTCAAGAACCACCTGTCCTTCGACTCCCAGAGTCAGCGAGCCGGATATGGAGGTGGTTCCGAGGAAGCATTCCCCGGTCTTGCCGCCCTCGTATTCTCCCGACAAGGCTCCTCCTCCAATGAGATAGAGGCGGAGCTTCAGGGCGTTGATGATGTTCTTCACGACCGGGACTTTCCGCAACGTCTTCATGGCAGGGGCTGCCGGCGGGAAGAGAACATCGATCACGACGGTAGCCGGGGCTCCGACGCCTGCCTTGCCCGCAAGAGAAAGCGACCAGCCCGGCGTGATGGTCGGCAGGTCATATCCGGCCAGCGCGATCCTGACGGTTCCCGTGAGGTCCAGGCGCCCTTCGCCCAGCAATTCCACGGGGTCCACCTTCAGCGTCTGACTGAGCCCGCCGAACCCGCCGATCGAGCCGCTGAATGTTCCGCCCCGCGGGTCGAAACTCAGTTGCTTCTGGAGACCTGCCGAAGCTTCGATGGAATACACCTCTCCGATCTTGCCTTCCAGGAGCGTGAACGATTCCTCGTACGTGAAGCCCAACGCCAGTCCCGAAACCTCCCAGGTTCTGAACGGGAACCATTTCCCGATAATCGATGGGAGGGGATACAGATATACCCCTGTGTTCACGGTCGTGGTCTCTCCTTCTCCGTTGGCGACTTCCACCTCCAGCTCGCTGCACGTGGAAATGCTGGACGGAATTGGGACGCTCAGATCGGCCTGTGCCTTGCCGCCCCCAAGGTTGGTGATTGTCGCTTCATGCCAGGCATCCGCCACCTTGAAACGCACCGAGCCCGGCGAGCCGCTCCACGCGACTCGGAGGGAACAAGACAGGCTCCCCGGCATGCCGCCAATGAAGTGCGTTCCATTGGGCGAAGCAAAGTCAAACGCCGACGGCTCAGGCGATTCCGTCGTCAGCCGAAACACTTCATCCTTCGTTTCACCCGCCGCCAGTGGGACAGTCCGATTGTGTGAGTAGTACCCGATCTTGCTCACGTTCACGGCGTATGTGCCGGGGTTCAGCCCGGCCAGGGTGAACTGGCCCTGCCCGTCTGTGGTCGCGGTTGTGGTCACGCCCGCGCCCGTGAGATCAACCTTTGCGCCGGCCAGAGACCCTGTGGCAGCTCCCTGGGCATCCAGCCCGATGACCAGCACATTCAACCCGGCCTGCGTCACGTCGGCCTCCACTTCGACGGCCCACGTGCAGGTGGCTCCGGAATTGCCGGCCAGATCGAGAGGAGTGAATCGGACGTAGTACGTTCCCGGCAGATTGAATGAATGAGTCCATTCGGCGATGCTGCCGCTGGTGGAGCCGCTGAACGAGGCGTTCGTCTGGAACACGCCGTTGACGGAGACCTCGCAATGCCGGAGATCATCGGCCGGATCGCTGCCTTCCAGGGTGAAGGTCACCGGCGTGTTCTGAAGGACCGTCAGGTCACTGTTCGGGTTGACGATGCTCCCGCTGGGGTCGTGCTCTTCGACCTGGACGGTCCACGTGCAGGCGGCTCCAGAGGCGCCCGCCAAATCGAGCGGAGTGAATGCAACGGAATAGGTCCCCGGCGAATTGAACGTATGGGTCCATTCGGCGGTGCTGCCGCTGGCGGCGCCGCTGAACGAGGCGTTCGCCTGGAATGCGCCGTCGAGGGACACTTCGCAGAGCCGCAGATCATTGCCCGAATCGGTTCCCCTCAACGTGAAGGTCTTTTGCTCGCCCTGGAAGATCGTCACGGAACTGCTCGGACTGACGATGGTTCCGCTGGGCTCGTGGACCTGCTGCTCGACCACGACGGTCCACACGGTCTGGCCGCTGGGCGAGGAGTATCCCTCATAATCGTAGAAGACTGCTTCGACCTGATAGGTCCCGCTCGCGTCAAACGTGTGGCTCCAGGTGTTGTCGACAGTCGAGGTCCATTTGGCACCAAGGTTCATGTCGCTCTGCAGTGCGCCATCGATATACCACCTGACTCCGGCGATTTCCAGGCGATGCTCTACATCTCCCACGTCGGTTCCCCGCGCGGTGAACGCCTGCGTGCCACCCTGCATCATGCTCACAGGACTGCTCGGGGCCACACGCGAGGCGGTGGGGGGATGTGGAACAACGTCGATGGACCATACCGTGTAGTCCGTCCACACCTCCGCGCCGTTGAGGCTCCATTGGGCACGGACTTTGACCTCGTGGGTTCCGATAGTGAACGTGGGATAGATATCGCTAACGTAGCCCCACAGCCCCTCGCTCAGGGCACCCGCGCTATAGAGTACCCCATCCGTATACCATTCGACCTGCTGCCAGGTCGCCTGCGACACCAGGCCACTGAACTCCGCGCCGCAACCCACAACATTGTGCACTATCTCTGTGGACTGTTCAGACCGGAGTGTCCTTTCCACTGTGTACGTGTCGGGGGAAACGACGGTGACGGTCCAGGTGAGATAGTCGGTCCACACATCCACGCCAAAGGGGAGGCTGTCGTAATTGGCGCGAACCTTGACTGTGTGACTTCCGGCGTCTGACCATTGCCGCCCAAACAAGGTGATGCCGTCATGCGCGCCGAGCGCAGTATCCGTCAACACGGATTCGGCGTCCACCCACCATTCCGCCTTGTTCCAGCCATACCCCCGCAGGAGGCTGAAGAGAGCCTTGAAATCCACTTTCGCATCCGTCAGCACCGCGAGAGAAGATTCCGGGGGCAAGAGCCTTGTGATTTCGTAGTCCGCTGCGCTGCACGTGAGAGCGAAGGTGGTTATCGCCGCGGTCAACAGGATCGTGTGTCTGTTCATTGATTGTCTCCTCTCAAGAATGGGCGGATCCTCGGGAACCGGCCTTCGCTCGGTATGGTGATGCCTTGTTGAACGGTGGGTTTGGAGGCGTACTTCGTGGTGTGGAGATCGAACGGGTCGATCCGCCGCGATGGACTTCAGACAAAAGGGCTGCAAGTGAGTCGAGAATGGGCGCTCCCCACGAACCGAGCTGAAGCTCACGTTCCTTCCCCACGAGAACCCACTCCCCGGCTTGTGTCTTTCGGCCTTCTTTCCGATGCACCCGGCGTCAAGGCCAAACCACACACTATGGAATTGTAAGCCACTCGGGGGAATCCCGCAAGAAGAAACTCAAATACGGGTCTCACGGAAGAACACCGAAGTGGGGGTGGTCAGACCCGCGATTCTGTCGGACGCCTCTTCGTGGCCTCCGGTGAGCCATTCGCTTCCATCGGCGTTCCTCTCCGCGCATCAGCAGCTTCTCAGCCGCCGCTCGGCCCCATCGCGCCTGTGTCGAATCGGTCGTTGCTTCGCGCGTCGCCCATACTGTCAGCGACGTACAGCCCCCTGAAGGATTCCGCGTGCGTTGTCCGAGCACCCGGCCGGAGGGCTCTCCGGTTCTGGTGGCTCCTTGCGACAGCGGGTCCCTGCCAGTCCTGCGATGAAATAGAGACAAGCCAGTTGGGCTACACTCTCGACGTCCACCTTCTTCAGGATGCTGGCCCGATGGACGTCGACCGTCTTGGGCGTGGCCTCGAGCTCCCGTGCGATGTCTCTGCTTCCCTTGCCCGCCATCAGCAGGTCCAGTACAGCCCTTTCTCTGGGAGACAGTTGACCGATGCGAGCCGCGGCCGCCATGCGCTCGGCGGTCTTGGCTCGAATCTCCCGGTCCCTCCGAAGGGCCGCATTCACGCGGTCGAGGAGGTGCTGTTCACTCGTTGAGGCTTCCAGAAAGTCAAAGGCGCCCTCTCGCATCGCCGTGACAGCGGTCGCAACATCTCCGTGCTCCGTGAAAAAGACGACGGGGATCAAGTCCTCCTGTCTCCGCAGTCTCCGGAATAGTTCCAGCCCGCTCATCTGGGGCAGTCGCAAGCCCAGAATGAGACATCCCGAGTGGGAGACATCGTAATTCTCCAGGAATTCACCGGGTGTGCCGTAGGTCTCTGCGACGAGTCCTACGGATTGCAGGAGCACGCGGATCTTCTGCAGACGCGCTACACTGTTGTCTACGATGAATACTCTCTGTTGTTGCTCGTGTGTCATGGATTTCCTTGGAGGACTGCCCCAAACCGGGAGCGTTCGTACCCCTATGATCGACATCGGCCAAGCGACCGACCGGATCCGGCGGATCGTGCTCGATGAACCTCTTGGCCAGGGACTCTTACTCGGCGGGTTCCTTGGCAGTGCGATGATTCCCAAGTACAGATGCCGCTTCAGTACAGATGTAGTGTTTTCCTGCCGACACCGTCCCTATGGCGTCCAGGAGCGTGTTGAACAAACCGGTTTTCGACACCCAGCCGGACGCTCCCGCATCGAGCATGCAGGTCACGCTCGTCCGATCCAAGGTGGCGGACATCGCGACGACTCGTACAGCCGGACAGTCACGGACAATCTGTCGCGTGGCTTCGATGCCATTGACGTGAGGCATGCTCACGTCCATCAGAACCACATCCGGCGTCAGTTCTCGTGTCAGCGTGATTGCCTCTTGCCCATTCGCCGCCTGACCGATGATCTCCAGGCCGGGCGCCTCCGTGAGGAAGCGGCAGACACATTGTCTCAGGGCGTCATGGTCATCCGCCACGACAACTCGAAGTCCTTTTTCCCTGTAGTGCAGACCGTTGCCACAGTCTGAGGGGGGGGACGCGTTTTCCACGTGCATCGCTCGATCCCACATCCGCGAGACTCCATCATTTCCTGTAGTCGGTTCCACGGGGTATCCTCCAGCAGTCCACTATCCTGTGATCCGAGGCAGTCGGCTCAGAGTCCAGTACTCGCGGATCATCGCAATCTCTCCACGCAGCTTCGCTGGATCCTTGGACTTGACGACGTAGCCGGCAATCCCAAGCTCAAAGCCCTCCGATACATCGCATCGCCCATCTGACTCCGCCAATCCGACGATGGGGATTGCTTTCCATGTCTCGTCCGCCTTGATCGCTTTGAGGAAATCGAATCCGCTCCTGCCAGGCAGGCTCAGCGCCAGCATGATGAGAGAAGGCACCCTCTCCGGCCGGCTCCGAAGGTATCTCAGAGCATGCTCGCAGTCGTTCACATGGACCACTCCCACCGGCGCCGTCGCATCCTGAACTGCCCGGGCGATCAGGCTCGCATCGGTCAGATCGTCTTCCACCAGCAATACCAGTCGGGAATCCATCGTTGTTCCTCACATCGTTCATCAAGGAGTCAAAAGGTACAGCTAAATTCTCGGCTATCTTCGACAGGCGGCAAAGCGGCATTTCCCTTCGCACAGGCAGCAAAAGGCTATCGACAGGGGTGGAAAATACTGTGGCCGGCATGGCAGAAGGATATTCCTCGCCTCTTGTTCACGCCCCCGACGCGGGGATTCAGGCGGCTGCTCTGGATGTGAGAGAGGCCCGTGCGAGGATCTGCCGGAAGACCCTCAGGCCGCGGGTCAGCCGTCCACCTCGGTCAAACCTTCGCGAATGGCGTATTTGACCAGTCCGGCGACGCTGCTGATGCCCAGCTTCCGCATGATGCGTCTACGGCAGGCGTCCACCGTCTTGACGCTCGTCCGACTGGCGAGAGCAATCTCCTTGGACGCCCGGCCATTGGCCAGCATTCGGATGACTTCGGTCTCTCGCTCCGTCAACCCCGCCTTCGCCGGCACGGCGGCGCCGGCTTGAAGGCATTCATCCACGAGCAGACCGGCGACCTTGGCGCACGCGTACCTCTGGCCCGTCATGATGGTGTTGATCGCCTGCACGACTTCCCCGAACGCATTCTCCTTGAGAAGATAGCCGGATGCCCCGCTTTTGAACATCTCGGAAACGAAGGTCTTTCGGAGGTACATGGACAAGGCGAGCACTCGGGTCCCCGGCCGCTCTCGTATGATCGCACGGGTGGCGTCGATTCCGTCCATGCTCTCCATATTGACGTCCATGATGACCACCTCGGGGCGCAGTTCTCGCACCAGCCGAAGCGCCGTTCTCCCGTCGCCGGCCTCCCCGACGATTTCCATGTCCGATTGTCTCTCCAGAAGGGACCGCAGTCCCTCCCGCAGGATCCGATGGTCGTCAACCAACAGAATCGTGGTGGACATCGTGGGTCTCCTCGGTACGCTGTGTTTCCGTCTCTAAACGTGCGACCAGTGTGAATCGGCTTCCCCGTCCGGGCCACGTCTCGATAGCGAGAGCGCCGCCCAGGTAATCCAGGCGCTCCTTGATATTGAAGAGACCGAACCCCCGGCTCCGAGATGGGGCGGCCCATGCGCTCTCCGCATCGAAACCAACCCCGTCGTCGGCGACCGTGATTCGAATGGAGTCGTCTGACCGCGCAATGTCGAGAGTCACTTCGCGAGCCCTGGCGTGCTTGATCGCGTTGATCAGGAGTTCACGGACCGACTGGAAGAGCACGATGCGGACGTCTTCCGCCAGGGGCTTCGGGGCGCCGTCGTCCCGGAAGGTGCAGTGGATGCCGTACCCGGCCCTCGCTTTGTCCTCGAGCAACTCCTCCAGGGCCGCCTCAAGACCGAACCTGTACAGCGTGGGGGAACTCAGGTCGAAGATCAGTTGCCGTATGTTCTCGATGGTCAGATCGAGAGCATCGCAGATTTCCGCGATCTCGTTCGGGCCCGCCGAGAGCGGCCCCCCCCGCAATCCCTGCAACCTCATCTTCGACAGGACCAGAGTCTGGCAGGCGTGATCGTGGAGGCCCATGGCAATCCGATGTCGCTCATGCTCCTCCGCCAGAGACAACTGGGATGCCAGAGAGCGCAGCTTCCGCTCGTAATCCAGACGCTCGCACTCGGCCCGTTTGCGCTCGCTGATATCACGGACGATTGCCTGGATGAACAGTTCATCACCCAGCTCCACCCGGTTCAGGCTTACCTCCGCATCGAACGGCGTCCCGTCGTATCGCAGGTGTTTCCATTCAAATCGCTGCGGTTCACCGGCCATCGCCGCCTTCAGCTTCCGCAGGGACTCTTCCTTGGAGTTTCGTCCGTCCGGCTGAATCAGCGGAGAGAATCGGTATGGCGTTTCCCTGATGATCTGGTCTTTCGTGCATCCGAAGACCTCCAGGGTCTTGGAATTGCACTCCACGAATCTGTCGTCCTGCATGGTGAAGATCGCGTCGTTGGCAGCTTCGAAAAGGGCGTGATACCACCGTCCTGAATTTGGGATCAAAGGTGTCATATGCTGTGCATCCTCAATCTCAAAAGGACTGTCTGCAACGCCTCTCGATCCTCAACGGGGCGATTGCGGGCCAGCCAAGCCAACATCTATTGTGTCGCGCCGCGAGGAAGAAGTCAAGAAGCCGCGTTTCAGAGGCATGTCAGATTCTCCAAGTTTTTCCTTGCCACGGGGGCGCTGGATTGGTTGAATGAAGACCAAGCGGAAATCGCGAAGGGTGCCGGTTTCATATTGAGCGCCATCATACGATCGATTCTTCATATCTTCCCTGGCGCCTTCCGGAACCGCCGAGGTCGAGACGGTCGAGGTCCAATTCGGTTCCGCGGAATTCATGGAGTTGACGCGGCGACTGGCGTCCAACGGTCAACAGGGGTGCTTGGGTATGCCCGACGATGTGGCCTTGTGGGAGAGCGACAAGCTGACGATCGTCCACATGCCGGAGCCGGTGCGTACTCCCGATTGGTCCGACACCGGCGAACCGAGCCAGACGACCACGCCTCGAAGGAGGTGATACACTGGGGCTGCCCAAGGTGCGTCACACGCAAGGCGCTGGGAACAACGACAGGGCTTAGGCGTATTTTCCTCACCTAAGTCCGGCGTCTCTGCGCCTCTGCCCAGGGTGCAGAATCTTCTTTTTGAATGACACCCGTTGCGTCGGACCGCCCTGCCGGGATATAATGCGCCGCGTAGACAGGTTCGACGGGGTGTAGCTCAGTTTGGCTAGAGCGCGTGCCTTGGGCGCACGAGGTCGCTGGTTCAAGTCCAGTCACCCCGATTCAACAGGGAGTTGTTATGCGTTTTGGGGGCGGTGACTGGTCCCAATCAGTGAGGCCGGATCCCGTACAGCTCGCATCTACAGCCCGCACTCGGTGATAAGCTGTGCGCGTGGCCCGCTCGCGCTCGTTCACCAACTCATACGCCACAGATGAAGCAGAGGCGTTTCGCGAGTTCAATCTGCATGCCCAAAACTCCTCTGCAGGAGAGCCCCTATGGAAACAGCCTCAGCCCATCCCCCACCTGTTTCGAGACTCCGGTAACTCTGGGGCGGACGAAGGCGCACGTTCACCGCTTGGGAAGCTTCCGCAAGGGAGAGCATCCTTGTATAGGGGACAACGTCTGCAAGAACTATGGCGTATACCTGTCTCACCCCATGTGAGTAGAGATCAAACTGCTCACGCGTGCAACCGACTTGGTCGCCAAATTGTTCCCAGATGCGCTCTGGATCATCAACGACAACCTCTTGCATCAGGGCATCTCCCACAATGGAACACTGCGGGTGTGATGCGTAGATGCTCACCCTGCAGCCGGCCCACTCCTTCGAGAACCTGCGTCTCAGTTCGACTCTCTTGTGTCCTGACAGGACTGATGCCGCGTGTTGAGGCTTGATGCTCATCAGCATTCCGGCATCAAACGGACGCCCGTTTACCGAGAACGCGCGGGTAATCTTCGGAAGCTTTACGAGGATCGATTGCCAGACTCTCTGGAAAGGCGCACAGCATCTCAACTCATCCTCGAACAATCTGTACTGATGGCCGGCATTGACCACTCTATCGAACCCGAATGAGGTGAAGAACCTCTTCTCCTTCCCCCATACGCTCTCAGGCAGGGTGAAGTGAATCTCTCGTGCCAATCCTCTGGCCTCAAGACCCATCAGAGAGAAGAACGCTTCTCCAAGATGCCTATCCTGAAGGTCTTCCCTGATTCTGAGATGACAGAACTTTGCCGATTCCCCGCACTTCACAACGGCGGAAGCAGCGGGAATCTCGTCCAGGTAACCCACGTAGGCTACCCGCCGAGAATCCTTGATGCCGGGAATGACCTTGTCCTTGAGCCACTTGTCTATCCCCGGATACATCGGCTCGTTCTGAAGTACAAGATGGCTGAAGTCTCTCAAATGGTCGCTCAATCCACAAGCGTCCTGCTCTCGCAGGCGAACGATCTTGAACTCCCCTTTTGTGGAAAACAGTTGATCCATTCTGATTACTCGCTCAGGTTTCTCACAGTTCCATCATCACCGACCTCAATCTTCTCAGGCCAAGGAGCGAATATTTTCGAGAGCTGCAGTGTCTGTTCATTATACGTCTTCTTTCCTGCAGAGGATACCTGTTCTTTTCTACAGGGCTCGGACATCCGGTAGAAGATGAGTTGTGCCATCTTCTCACCGTCTTTCAGGCAGACATTTACGTCGTGTCCTCGAACCTCAAAGATCAATGGAGTACCCTCCCCCACACCATGTCGTTCTTGCCCGAAGAAGGGATGGACGAAGCCTGCATAGTGGATGCGCATCTCCCCTATCGTTTCATCGCTGGCTCTGCAATAAACTGCAATACCTCCAGGCAAGGTGATCTTCTCTTTGGATCTTATGATATAGAAATGGTTCTTTTCTATTCTGACCCGGCGGTCGTCATCGCTCTTGAGGAATCTCCAGTACCTGCAGGGCACTGGTTTGCATCCCTCTGCATGTTGCCAGAGGTCAATGGGTTCATCCGTCTCCGGCACCCTGTTCGCCCAGAAGGCACATACGTCATGCCCTTGTACCGTAGCGGCCTGCAAATCCACTGACAGAGACCCGTCCGTCTTTGGCCCGTATTCGCCGTGCAGGAGTGATTCATAGACCTCCTGGCCTCTGACCTCGGACTCCTCCGGTTTGCCACGAAAGACCCTCAGTTGTGAGAGCTTTATCCCCTCCTTAACCCTGACGTTGAATGTCATCGGTGTGATTTCAATGTACATGTCACCGCTGCCTCGATGAAGGGCATCAGGGTCAAAGCTTTCATAGCGATCTGCGCCGTCTACGATCAACCTTGCGAGGACATCCATCCTGCCAACCGTGCTTTTCGCAGTGGCTTGACCGTAGAGTCGCGCGTCCTCCTTGAACGTCAGTCTCTCCTTCAATTTGAAGAGATACGTGTGGGTGGCCTGCAGGACGTATGTTCCGTCATCATCCGGTGGTAATCGCTCAGCAAGATGCTGAGAACTGATCTGAGATTCGTATCGATCTCCAAAGGGCTTCACAGAACCCTCTGTCATGCGATACCCTTTATCTCCCAGCGTCAGATCCAAGGCAGAATAGTCTATTGGCCCCTTGTCATTGTCATCCCATCCCTGAGCATTTTCAATGTAGTTGTCTTCACAGAGTTCTTGCAGTTGATTTTTTGAAAGCACGCCGGGTATCCATTTCTTCCAAGGTTCGCCCATTGTCTCACCTCCGCACAGTCTTCTCTCTGTCCACTCATGCTTTCACTCAGTAGTCATTCGCACTTCTCCCGATGATGGCAGCATATAATCCGTCTCCCGAACTCATCGGACCTGTCCGGCGAGTACACACTCCCAGCCTTCGTAGGCGGCTTCGTAGGCCTTCTTCAGTCGGTTGTTGGGCTCGACGGTGCGGACGGGTTGAAGGCCGACGAAGGCGTCCTCGGGACCCCGGTACAGGCCGGCGCCGATCCCCGCGCCGCGGGCGGCGCCCTGGGAGCCGTCGGTGTTGTACAGTTCGACCGTTGCGCCGGTGATCGTCGCGAAGGCCTCCGCGAACAGCGGGCTCAGGAACATGTTGGCGTTGCCCGCCTTGACGGTCTTGAGGCTCGTACCCATGCCCTTCATGATCTGCAGGCCGTAGTTCAGCGCGAAGACGATCCCCTCCTGGGCGGCCCGCAGGAAGTGGGTCTTCTTGTGGATGTTGAAGTTCCAGCCGTGGACGGAGGCTCCGATGTTCTGATTCTCCAGCGTCCGCTCGGCGCCGTTGCCATAGGGCAGGATGACCAGGCCGTCCGAGCCCACCGGCGCCTGGGTCGCGAGTTCGTTCATATACGGATAGTCGGTCCCGTCGCCTGCGAAGTTGTGCTTGAGCCAGCTATTGAGGATGCCCGTGCCGTTGACGCACAGCAGGACGCCGTAGCGGGGTTTCTTCGCGGTGTGATTGACGTGGACGAAGACGTTCACGCGGGATTTCGGGTCGTAATTCTTCTTGTCGGTGACGCCATAGACGACCCCGGAGGTGCCGGCGGTGACCGCGATCTCGCCGGGCTTCAGAACGCTCAGCGACAAGGCGTTGTTCGGCTGATCGCCCGCCCGGTAGCTGATCTTCGTGCCGGCCTTGAAACCCAGTTCTTGGGCCGCAGCGGCGGTCAGCTCACTCTGGATGGAGAACGTCGGGACCGTCTCGGCAATCAGATCGGTCGAGATGCCGTAGTTGGCCAGGACGAAATCGGCCAGGGCGCCCTTCTCGAAATCCCACAGGATGCCTTCGGACAGGCCGGAGGGCGTGGTCTTGATCTCGCCGGTCATCTTCATCGCGATGAAATCGCCGGGCAGCATGATCCTGGCGATCTTCGCATAGACTTTCGGCTCATTCTGTTTGACCCAGGCGAGCTTGGAGGCGGTGAAGTTGCCCGGCAGGTTGAGCAGCCGCTTGAGGCACTTCTTCGGGCCGATGGCCTTGGCGGCCTGCTGGCCGATCTCTACGGCCCGGCTGTCGCACCAGATGATCGACGGGCGCAGGACCTGCCCCTTCTTATCGACCGCGACCAGGCCGTGCATCTGGTACGAGATGCCGATGGCCTTGACATCCCACGGATCGAACTGGCTCCTGTCGCGGATCCTGGCGGTCGCGAGCTTGACGTGCTCCCACCACGTGTCGGGGTGCTGCTCGGCCCAACCGGGTTTCTTCGCGATCATCTCCAGCTCGCGGTCCGGCGAAGTCGCCGACGCAAGGGCCCTGCCCGTTCCGGCGTCCAGCAGCGTTGCCTTGACCGACGAACTCCCGACATCATAACCCATCAGCAATGCCATATACTCACCCCTTCACAGACTCGATCCAGTTTTGTTCTCTGTGGCTGCATTCTATCCGATCCGCCGTGTGCGCCAAGAGTTACGTGTGACGGCGGACCGGGATTACTCATAATCCCATTTGAGAATCCACGGGTCTTTCGTTTGTTTTTGAAATACCTTGAGCTTCGCTTTCATCGCGCCGAGCCGGTCCCTGTACTGCGGATCATCCGCGAGGTTGTGCACCTCGTGCGGATCGTTCTGAAGGTCGTACAGCTCGAACTTCGGCCGATGGAGATACGCGTCGACGGTGCGTTTCCCGTAGAGCTTGCTGCCGCGGTTGATCGTACCCTGCCACGTGGCCGATTCCCACAGATCGCTGGCGAACGGGTAGTCCAGGCCGTGGGCAAGGTTCCAGATCAGCTTGAACCGCCGCTCGCGGACCACGCGCATCGGGTAGTACATTGTGATTTCGTGGAACGTGTGCGAGGCGTACGTCGTGTCCCAACCCTCGACGTGCTCGCGTTCGAGCACCGATGTGAACGAACGACCGTGGAATTCATAGTCGGCCGGCATCGCACCCGCGATATCCAGGATCGTCGGCGTCAGGTCCGCCCAGTTCACCAGCGCGTCGCACACGATGCCGCGGTTTCGCTGCCAGGGCGTGCGAATGATGCACGGCAGATTGATGCCCGGCTCGTAGACCGTCGTCTTGGCGCCGGGGAAGGCGATCCCGTTGTCGGAGATGTAGATCAAGACGGTGTTGTCGTACCGGCCGGCGTCCTTGAGGTGCTCGACGAGCCGGCCGATCCCCTGGTCGATCCGCGAGACCGCCTGGCAATACTGCGCCAGCTCCGCGCGGCACTCGGGCGTATCGGGCAAGAAGTCCGGCACGACGACCTCCTGGGGATCGTACCTGACCTCTGTGACGCCGGGATAACCCTGCTCGCGATTGCCGAACCGGTCCGGCTGATGTGGCAGGTCCGTCGCCTTGCCCCCGCCGCGATGCGGATCGCTCGTGCAGAAGTACAGGAAAAAAGGCTGTTTCGTGGCGAGGGCGTCCCGCCCTTGATTCGCGGGCAGGATGCCCGCGGCACGTGCCCGGCTGCCGGCCTCGAAGAATTCACCACACGCATCCGCCATCTGCACCGCGTTGCGGTCGTTGCCGCGAAGCACGGTATCGAACTTGTAGACTTCATCCGGCGCGACGTGGTACTTTCCGATTCGAGCGGTCCGGTATCCGCCCTGCGAGAGCAGCACGGGCAGACTCCGCACGGAATCGAAACTGGCGAAGTGGTGGTATGCGTGCTGGTGTCCGTACTGGCCGTTGTAGTGGTTGTAGAGCCCGCTGAGGATCACAGACCGGCTCGCGCTGCAACTGGCAGTCGTGCAGAAGGCGTTCGTGAAACGCACGCCCTCAGTGGCCAGCGTGTCCAGGTTCGGCGTCTTGATGACCGGGTTGCCATAGCAGCCCAGATCGCCCCGCCCGTGATCGTCCGCGACCATCAGAACGATATTCGGCCGCTTGCCTTCGGCGGCCATGGTACGACAAGGCATCACAGACGTGCCAGCCAGGGCCGATACGCCCGCCGTGCAGGTCCTCACGAAATCCCGTCGCGTCATGAGCGATGCCACACGTTCCTCCTTGTCATCCTGAACGCAAGGCGTAGGGGCAATCCCCTGTGGTTGCCCCGATTCGTTTCGACAGGCACGGACTTGGGCAGGCACGGGGGCCTGCCCCTACCGCTGTTCGATCATTTCGACAATACCGACGTCGATGTACTGGCCGCCGCCGGTCTGGCGACAGTGAACGGCGATCACATTCTTGCCTGCCTTGAGCGTGGCCTTGGCCGCCGGGTTCGCAGGCAGCGGCTCGTAGTCGGTCGTGTAGCCATTCGCGCTGGCGGCCTGGACGCCGTTGAGGTAGATCTCCACGTCCTCGTCGTGGTGGACGTTCAGGCCAATGTTGTCCCACTTGCCCTCGGGCAGCGTGAACTCCCGGCGCAGCCAGATGTCGCGGCTATCCCAGACGGTGTTGACGATTGCCCCGGGCGTCTCACGCGTGCCGAAACCGCTTTTGCCTTCATTCCACGAACTCGCGTCAAAGTCGGCTGCGTACCAACCCTCGGGGGGCCTTCGCATCGTGTATCGCCACATCGCGGGCTCATCCTGCGCCGTCGGAGCGACCGTCATGAGCACAGGCGGCTTGGGCATCGCGGCCCAGCCGGCGGCCTTGGTCTTGTCCCGCTTTGCGTACTTCTTCCAGACGGCCTTGTCGTAGAGCATCTGGATGAAGACGCCGCCGACGACCGGGCGGGCGGTGAAACCTTGCTTGCGGGCATCGTTCGTATAGTACCAGTCGGTCATGGGCGAGCGGTTGGGCGTCTCATTCAGGAACAGGAACACCGGGTCCACGAGGGCCTCGAAGTCCGCCCGATTCTGCGTCAGCGTCGCGGTCCAGAGGACCCAGTCGAGCTTCGTGTACAGCGAGCGATTGTCGAGCGGCAGGCCGTACTTGTTCTGGATTCGCTTGTAGTAAGCCATTTCCTTCTGCTTGACCTCATCCGGGAACAGGTTCAGCCCGAGGATGCGGTCCCAGACGAGATTGTACTTCTGGCTCCACGTGTCGGGCTTGTCGAACGCCAGACGGAAGTGATCGCCGGCATCGGCCTCCTTCACCCAGCGGGCCGCGAACTCCCTGGCGATCTTCGAGTACTCGGCAGCCTTGGCCTTGTCGCCCCGCATGTCGCAGAGCTTGCCGAAAGCGCCCAGGCCGCAGATGGCTTTGGCGGAAAGGTTCACGTTGTGAGCTAAGTGGCCTGCGAAGTCGTCTGTGCAGAGCTGGTTTTCGGGATCGAAGCCCTTGGCCTTGAGGTACTCAGCCCACTTCTCCAGTTGCGGCCAGTAGAGGCCCGCAAAGTCCGCGTTGCCTTCCATCTGGGCGACCGCGGCCATGAGCAGCAACAGGTTGCCGATCTCCTCGACGGGCATCTGGTTCTCCTCGGTCCGCTCGCCGCCGCCGTAGCGCTGGCCGTTCGCGTGCGGGTACTGGCCCAGGTCGTGCGGGGCAAAGGGGAACTTCCATCGCTCGCTCGTGGCGTAGTTCATGAAGGGGACAAGGAAGGATTTCGCCACCGAGGGCCCGAACAGCAGGAACTGCGGCGCCATCGGATAGAACACATCCGAAGTCCCGATGCAGCCGTTGGAGTGGTTCTCCTTGCAGAACGAGATCGGCTGACCGTTCGTGTCGGCGACGAACTTGCCCGCCGCGAAGCACTGCCGATATGCCAGTGCCGCCAGCTTGGCGTACTTCTCTCCGCCGGCTCTGGTCAGATCCGCCATCAGCTCCTTATCGAAGGCTGCACAGCGTTTCTTGAGGGACTTGTAGTCTTTCGCCGAGGCTTTCAGCAGATCGGCGGCCTCCCAGCCGTTGCGACGCCAGTACGGACGAAGGTTCTTCTTCATATACTGGATCGAATAGAGGTCGTCGTAGGCAAGCATCAGCCAGCGAGTGACGGGTTTCTTCGAGACCTTGTCAACCTGCAATGCGACCGCCGCACAGACACCGTCGGCAGTCGTCGGAGCTTCAGGTGATCCCGTGACGGATCGCAGGCCATTCTCGGCAAACCCGTTTTGCACCGCCGCTCGGCCGGCAAACACACGGGACGAGACGGCAGACTTCGGGGCCGCCACATAGAGGTATCCCCAGTCGATCCGGATGTCGTCGCCCCTTTTGGCAAGAATGGGCTGGTCCTTCGAACCGACCTTGCTGGCAACCAGGTCGCCCATTTCTTCGCTGGACCATACCACCTGCTGATTCGATGTGTTGACGGTCAGTTCGGCCGAGGCATCGAGATAGACCTGGACCTCGTGCGACTTGCCGTCGGTCGAGCGAGATTCATAGGTTAGATAGGTCACCGGCCGCGACAGAACGTCCATGTCCTCCGGTAAGGCCGGGGTCATGAAGGTCAGCGTTAGCGCGATGCCTGCGCCCTCGAACGTGTAGATCGTCCGCGTGGGCAGGACGGTCAGGCTGGTTTGTTCCATCGGCGGGACCTTGCCCGGCGTCGTGCCCATGATGCGGTATGGCTTGCCATCGATGCGGACCATGCTGGTCAGGCGATGAGGCTTGCCGGTCCAGTGGGTGGTGTCTTCATCAGTCAGATTGTCCGCCTGCGACCAGATGCTGAAGTACGGATCGCACGCGACCAAGGGCGTGGCGGGCGGGATGAGCTTGCCACCCTGCATCCGTCGCGGCTCGGGCGGCGTGTAGAGCACCTTGTTCGCGGCTGCGACCCGCTCGGCGTCCATCTTGATGATCTCGCGGTCGTAGGTCATCAGGCCGTTGACCTCGATCTCCACGTCGGTGGTCTGCGTATAGACCGCGGCGGACAGGCCCGTGGCGCCGGTCAACGGGTGGAGCTTCTTGATCAGGGCAACGTACGCCTCGGTCAGATCGTCGGCGTTGGTGAAGCTGCGATAACCCCAGTTCTTCTCCGCCTGCCAGGTGTGGCCGGGGACGGGCAGACCCAGTCCGCCGAACTCGCCGAGGACACCGGCCCGCTTGTCCTCCAGGCGGGGAGCCGACGGGCCGGGGTAATCGTGGATGTCGTGTACGTCGCCGACGCCGCGATCCGTCCAGCCGCTGGCGTTGTTCACGAGGCGCGTCGGGTCGAGCTTGCGGACCAGGTCCACCACTCGCGGCGTGTCGAACTGGCCCCAGCCTTCGTTGAACGGCACCCACATCACGATGGACGGGTGGTTGCGGAAGGCGTCGATCATGCGGGTCAGCTCCAAGTCGAACTGAGTCGCGGATTCCTCGGACCGCCGGATGTCGGGGTCCCTGCCGCCGATGAAACGGTCGCCGCTGGGCATATCCTGCCAGACGAGCAGGCCCAGCTTGTCGCACCAGTAGTACCAGCGGTCGGGCTCGACCTTGACGTGCTTGCGGGCCAGGTTCATGCCCAGCTTCTTCGTGATTTCGATGTCGTACTTGAGTGCCTCATCGGTCGGCGCGGTGTACAGCCCGTCCGGCCACCAGCCCTGATCCAGCGGACCACACTGGAAGAGGGGCTTGTTGTTCAGGAACAGGCGATTGATGCCGTTCTCGTCCTTCTGAAGGGCAATCTTCCGCATTCCAATGTAGCTCGTGACCTGGTCGAAGACGACAGGCTGATTGAAGTGCCCAAGCGTGATTCTCACGTCATAGAGGAACGGATCGTCCGGCGACCACAGCCGCAGGTTGGGGACCTCGACCTCGATCTGGTTGAGACCGTTGGCCTGGGCGACAACCTTGCCATCGCAGAGGACCTCGACCTTCACGTTGTCGCTTCGTGTCAGCCTGGTCGCGATATTCACGATCAGCTTGGCATTGTCCACGTCGGGGGTCAGCTTGAGCCCTTCGATGCGCCTGGGCGCTACCGGTTCGAGCCAGACGGTCTGCCAGATGCCGGTGACCGCGGTGTACCAGATGCCGTTGGGGTTGCGGACCTGCTTGCCGCGAGGCTGCGTGCCGGCATCGGTCGGGTCCCAGACGGACAGGACGATTTCCTGTGGGCCGTCAGCCTTCAGGGCGTCGGCGATATCGAAAGTGAAGGGGTCGTAGCCGCCTTTGTGATTGCCGACCTCGTTGCCATTGACCCAGACGGTGGCGTCCCAATCCACGGCTCCGAAGTTGAGCAGGATGCGTCTGCCCTCCTGATCCCATCGCTCACCCTTCGGGATTTCGAAGGTGCGTCGATACCAGAGGCGATTGTCCGGTCCGACGGGTTTCATCACGCCGGAGAGGGCCGACTCGACCGGGTAGGGAACGAGGATTTGGCCGTCAAAGGCATCGGGCTGGGCCGCATCCTTCGGCGTCATCGCATAATCCCACAACCCGTTGAGATTCAGCCAGTCCTCGCGGAGCATCTGCGGCCTGGGGTACTCCGGCAAGGCATTCTGGGGTGAGACCTCTTTGGCCCATCGGGTCATCAGGGGTCCGGCCGCCGGCTTCCACTGGCCCTGTGCCAGGGACGAAAGCAGCACGACGGCGATCAAGGCGATGTGAACGGTGTTGACTCTACGCATGGTACGACCTCCCACGTTACAGTACCTCCGACTTCGGGCAATACGTTGCCCGGTCGATCGGCTTTAAGGTAACCGCGGGGGGCCCTGTTTTCAATCGGAAACAAGGCGTCTCGGGGGAATGCTGGACTGCGGCAGCCGGCTCACTCAGTATCGCGAGACGTTCATCTCGCCGGGCGTGCCGGTGACCAGGTAGACCACGCTCTCGGAGATATTTGTGGCGCGGTCGGCGATCCGCTCGATGTTGTGGGCGGCCCAGATCAGGTACGTGGCCCGGGTGATGACGGACGGGTTTTCGACCATGCGATTGATCAGGTCATGATAGGCCTGGTCGTTCAGGCGGTCCACCTCGTCGTCCTCGAGGCAGATCTGCTGGGCCTTGTCGGCATCGCGATTGACGAAGGCCTCGAGGCTCCGGCGGAGCATGCTGACGGCTTTCTCGGCCATGGGCGGCAGGAAGATCAGCGGTCTGACCAGCGGCTGATCCCCGTGCAGCAGGACGATCTTGCCGATGCCTTCCGCGTAGTCGCCGATCCGTTCGAGGTCGCGAACGATGCTCAACGTCGCGATGATCTCCCGCAGGTCGGAAGCCACCGGCTGCTGCAACGCGATCAGATCGACACACTTGTCCTCCAGGGCCCATCGGAACTGATTGACCTTGGCGTCGTTGTCGACGACCTTCTTGGCCGCCTTGGCGTCCATGTTCCCGAGCGCCTCGACGGAGCGGTTGATCGCCTCGATCACCATCTCGCCCATGTGCAGGACGTCGCGTTCGAGCTCTTTGATCCGATTATGAAACCCTTCTCTGGCCATGAAAGACTCCCAGATTTACGATTTATGATTTATGATTTGCGATTTGGGTCTTGAGGCCGCGTCGCGGCGGGACCACCCAAGCGGAGCGTCAGCAAATCGTAAATCATAATGCGTAAATCATATATTATCCAAAGGCCCCACGGATATAGTCTTCGGTCAACTTCTCCCTGGGGTTCGTGAAAATCTGGTCTGTTTCGCCGAACTCGATGAGCCGGCCCAGGTACATCAACGCCGTATAGTCCGAGCAGCGGGCCGCCTGCTGCATGTTGTGCGTCACGATCACCAGGGCGTACTGCTCGCGGAGCACGCGGAGCAACTCCTCGACCCGCAGCGTCGCGCCGGGGTCCAGGGTCGAGCAAGGCTCGTCCAGCAGGATAATCTCGGGCCTGAGCATCAGGACGCGCGCGATGCAGAGCCGCTGCTGCTGTTCGAGCGTCAGGGACTGGGCGTTTCGATTGAGCTTGTCCTTCAGATCGTCCCAGAGGCCGACGTGTTCGAGGCTCTCCTGGATGGTCCGCATAATATCGGCCTTCTTCCTCATCATGCTGTGGATGCGCAGGCCGAACTTGAGGTTGTTGTAGACGGAGAGTGAAAAGACGTTCGGACGCTGGAACACCATGCCCACTTTGCGGCGCAGCGCGATCAGGTCGGTCTCGCGGTCGAGGATGTTCTCGTCGTCGATCACGATCCGGCCCCGGATGTCGATGTGTTCGATCAGGTCGTTCATCCGGTTGAAGCAGCGAAGGAGCGTGGACTTGCCGCAACCGGAGGGGCCGATAATCGCCGTCACGTTCCGGGCGGGGATCTCGATATTCACGTCCGTCAGCGCGCGGAACGGGCCATAGTAGAGATTCAGATCGATCGTCTTGATCTTAGGTTCCGGCAGCATTTTCAAATCGCAAATCGTCAGTAGTAAATCGTAAATCGATCACCCGAATCTCCCTGTGATGTAGTCGTCCGTCCGCTTGTCCTTGGGCTTCGTGAAGAGCTGTTCGGTCGGGCCGAGTTCCACCAGCTCGCCCATCAGAAAAAATGCGCACCGCTCGCTGACGCGGGACGCCTGCTTGGTGTTGTTGGTCACGAGGATCTGTGTGTAGTCGACTTTCAACTGCTGCATGGCATCCTCGACCTTGGCGGTCGATATGGGATCGAGGCCGGAGCAGGGCTCGTCATAGAGGATGACCTCGGGCCCGACCGCCAGCGTCCGGGCAATGCACAACCGCTGCTGTTGGCCGCCGGAAAGACGCACCGCCGGCTGATCCAGGCGGTCCTTGACCTCGTCCCAGAGGTAGGACTTCTTCAACGCCTCCTCCACGATCCAATCGACGTTCTCCCGGTTCGTGATGCCATGGACCTTGGGCCCGTAGGCGACGTTCTCGAAGATCGTCACCGGCAGCACCTGGGGCAGCGCGAAGATGATCCCGATCCGTTTGCGGAGGATATTGTCGCGGATTTCCTTGAGATCCTGGCCACCCAGGAGAATTTCGCCCGTCTGCGAGTAATTCCGAACGAGGTAGTTCAGGCGGTTCAGGGCCCGCAGAAAGGTCGTTTTGCCGCTGTTGGAGGGGCCGATAACACCGAGGATCTCATTCTTGCGGACCTGGATGTTGATGTCCTTGAGGACCTGCAGCGTCCCGAAGTACGCATTCAAACCGGCGGTTTTGATGATCGCTTCGTCTACCATAGCCTCTTCTTCCGGTAGTGGGCGCGGAGGAAAATGCTCACGAGGTTCATCAGGAACACCAGGCCCACCAGCACCAAGGCCGTGGCGAAGCTCAGTTCGAGCGGGATGTTGGGCACCTGGGTCGAGATCACATACAGATGGTACGGCAAGGCCATCACCTGGTCGAAGACCGAGTGAGGCAGCCTGGGCAGGTAGAACGCCGCGACGGTGAACAGGATGGGAGCGGTTTCGCCCGCCGCCCGGCTCAGGCTCAGGACCGTCCCGGTGAGGATGCCCGGGATCGCGTAGGGCAGCACGCAGTATCGAACGGTCTGCCATTTCGTCGCCCCGAGCGACAGGCTGATCTCGCGATAGGTGTTGGGCACCGATTCCAGGGCCTCCTTCGACGCGGTGATAATCACAGGCAGGCTCATAATCCCCAGGGTCAGCGAGCCCGCGAGGATCGACGTGCCGAGGTGCAGCAGCATCACGAACATGGTGAAGCCGAACAGGCCGTAGACGATCGACGGGATGCCCGAGAGGTTCACGACCGACAGCTTGATCATCCGCGTGAACAGGTTGTCGTGGGCGTACTCGACCAGATACACCGCCGAGAGCACCCCCAGAGGCAGCGAAAACAGCATTGTGCCGACGACCAGCAGGATGGTGCCTACGATGGCGGGGAAGATGCCGCCGGCCTTCATGCCCTGCCGGGGGGCGGCGGTAAGGAATTCCCACGTGACGGTCCCGGCCCCGTTGACGACGATATAGACGATCACGAACAGGATGGGCACGACGATGGCCAGCGTCAGCAGACCCAGGACGAAGAACGCGATGCGCTGGCGGATCATGGCTCCGTTCATTTCCGGGCCCTCCGCAGGAACAGGTCCGCAATGAAGTTGATCGCGAACGTGATGGTGAAGAGCACCAGCCCGACCGCGAACAAAGCGAAGTAGTGCTCCGAACCACCCACCGTCTCGCCCATTTCGCCCGCGATGGTGGCCGTCAGGGTCCGCAAGGGCTGGAGAATCGACTTGGGCATGACCGGGGCGTTGCCCGTGACCATGAGCACGACCATCGTCTCGCCCATGACCCGCCCGATCCCCAGCATGACCGCGGCGACGATGCCCGAGGAGGCCGAGGGCAGGATCACCCGCCAGAGAGTCTGCCACCGCGTCGCGCCCAGGCCAAAGGCGGCCTCGCGATACGATTTCGGCACGCCCACCAGGGCATCCTCCGAGATGCTGATGATCGTCGGCAACGCCATGAACGCCAGCAGCAGGCTGCCCGTCAAGCCGCACATGCCGGTCGAGAGCCCGAACGTGTTCCGCAGGAACGGGCCCAGCCAGATGATGCCCAGGAAGCCCAGCACCACGCTCGGGATCGCCGCCAGGATCTCCACGAGCGACTTGAGCACGTGCTTGAGCGGCTTCGGCGCGACCTCGGCGATGAACATGGCCGCCCCCACGCCCAGCGGAACGCAGATCAGGATCGCCCAGAAGGTCACGAGAACCGATCCGACCAGCAGGGGCAATACACCGAACTTCGCCGGCTCCGAAATCGGCAGCCATTCCCGCCCGAACAGGACTTCCTTCACGGAATACTCGCGAAACAGCGACAGAGAGTCCCGCAGCAGGAACAGGAAAATCAGGAACACGAAGATGACGACGGCCAGGCCGCTGAGCTTGATGCACCATTCGATGACGCATTCGCCGATCCGCCGGCGTTCTGCCGACGGCTCGGAGGGCCGCTGCGCGGCCGGGCCGGAATTCCGAGTTTGGCTACTGTCCTGCGGCAACGGTTTCTCCTATGGGCACAAACCCCGTTCCCATGAACTTCGCCTGCCCCTTCGGACCCAGCGTGAAACCGATGAACAACTTCGTGATGCCCTGCGGCTCGCCGTCCGTGTACACGTAGAGCGGCCGGGAGAGCGGGTACTTCTTGTTCACGACGTTCTCCACCGTCGGCGGATAAAAACCGTCGGAAGTTTGAAGTTTCAAGTTTGACGTTTCAAGCGTGGGGTCTGGAGACTCCGACTTCAAACTTCCCACTTCAAACTTCAAACCTCTTCCTACGAGCACCGCTTTCGTCCGGTCGGACAGGTACCCCATGCCCAGATAGCCGATGGCGCCCTCGTTGCCGGCCACTTCCTCGACAATCGCCTGCGAGGAGGTCAGCAGGAGCGTCTCTTTCGAGAACTCCTCCGTGCTGCCCTTCTTGCCGAGCTGGACCACTTCCTCTTTGAAGTACATGTGCGTGCCCGAGCTGACTTCCCGCGACAGAGTCACGATGGGCAGGTCCTTGCCGCCGAGCAACTTCCAGTTCGTGGCCTTGCCTGTAAAGATGTCGTGCAGATCCTCGATGCTCAGGCGGTCGATGGGGTTGTTGTGGTTCACGATGACCGCGACCCCGTCGTAGGCGACGACGAATTCCCTCGGATGGACGCCCCGCTTCTCGGCCATCTCGATCTCCTTGCCCTTCATCTCGCGGGAGGCGGTGGCGATTTCGGTGGTCTTGTTGATGAGCGAAGCGATCCCCACGCCGGAGCCGCCCCCGGTGACAGCCACGAACACGTGCGGATAGTCCTTCATGAACTCCTCCGCGGTCTCCTGCATCGCGTTGACGATGGTGTCGGACCCCTTCGTCTGGAGAAAGCCCTGCGGCTCGTTCGGATCGAGCTTCTCCCCGCAGCCGGTCAGAACGGCCGCGCAAAGCGCCAGGAGCACGATGGTCGTCGTTCTCAACCCCATACCTCGCAGATTGTATCGACCCGTCGGAGCCAGTGCAAACCCATCCGAGAAAACATCCGATTCTTCAACCGCCCGAAGACCCCGCCAGACCGCGATCTTCACGAGCGTACATTCATACCGGGCAATTGTTAAGGTAGTATTAGTGTTGTGTTAGGATTGGATTAGGACCAGATTGGGCCTATGCGGGTGTACGAGGGTGAAAGCGGCCTCCCCTACGCTCGTGCGCATCCACGCTCCCACAAGGAGTCCCCATGCTCAGAACCCAAGGCATTCAGTTTCTGTTCAGACTGGCGAACGGCCAGCAGACCAAGCCCGCCAATTACTACATCGGCTGGTGCCAGGAGGCCGAAGACCAGATCCCAGCCAACGCGTCCCTGGCCGACCTGACGGAATTGAGCGGCAACGGCGACGCCCGCCAATTCGTCCCCCCCCAATGCAGTGGGCAGGGTCAGCACCGCCCGCGGGACCAACGGTCGGACTCTGACGACAACCGAGGTGACGTTCACCGCCTCCGGCGGGGCCTGGAGTCTGGCAAAGACCAAGTTCCTGGCCACAACCGCCGATGCCAGCGAGCCGTAAAGGGGAGAGCTTCTCTGTTGCCAAGAGACATCGGGTGTAATCGACATCAGGGAAGAACTTTGTTTTGTTTCCCTTATTGAATTGAGGCTGACAGCGTGCTATCATGGTCGATGCCGTGGAGAAGAAGCCTGAGTGCCGGAATGCCTGGGCTTCATCGCGCCTCTGGCATGAAATCCAGGGGCATCTTCTGCGGACAGGAACGCGAGACCCTGCAGCTTGTGTGGGGCCCTCAATTACTGCAATATGGCCAGGAAGAATGGTCGTGTGAGGTAGCCGATGTCGCAAGCTCTCTTCTACCCGTGGATAGACATCCGAGACGAGGCGTGGCTGAAAACGTCTCTTCTTTACTGGGACTCGGTACGGACCATTGTTCCAGAGTCTATTGACTCGCCATATTCGACCGACGCCGGTCACGCCCTTGAACAAGCAGGTTTCCTCATTCCCCTCCGAGTCCACTCGGGGATGGACGAGATCGAGGAACTGACTGGCGAGGTCCTGGCATACTTGAGTACGACCGAAGGCGCGGAGGTCCTTGTTGCCGAGCATGGGGGGCACCGACACGATATCCACGTCGATAAGCTTCCGTACCAGCTCGGCAGGCTCGCCCAAATCCACCCGGAGAAGTTGCCCCACGAGATACGTCACATGCTACACGGCTTCGCTGCATCGTCAGATCGAGGATCTGAATGGTTGCGCGTAGACGAAGGGTTCGCCAACTTCTACATGACGCTCTTGGCCAATCGCCTCGCCGATCGCGTTGGTGTGCGGTTGCTGACCTCCCTTCCTGCCGCGGATAGACTCGCGGTGACGGCGCGCCTCGATGCTCAACTCAATGGTTTGATTCCCTGGGATATGCATGGACCGTGGCGACGGTGGCGCGAGTATGAGGCGTTCGGTCCACGGCGGCGAATGCCTCGACGCCTGGTCCCCGGTATGCTGGCTAACTTGGCCATCGAGCGGATGGGAATAGCGCCGGATACTCCCATCGATCTATTGATCGACTTCAGGGAACGCCATCGCGATGAACTGGCCCTATTTCGAGCCAAAGTCGATCAACTGGCCGCTTCAGTTGAGGCTGACCTGTCCACGGAAGCCCTTCGGCAACAAATCGCGGATCTTTACGCCAACGAAGTAGCCCCTGCGATCTCAAATCTCAAGGCGGCACTGAGGGGCCGTCGTATCCGCTGGATGAGCGATGGGCTCCTGAAGATCGCGTTTCTCTCTGCGGGGCCCTTAACAATGCTTGTAGTGGCTGGTCTTGCTGTGCCTATTGCTCTCCTTGCAGGAGCCGGAATCTCGCTCATCGCAACAGGAACCATGTACAACGTTGACAAGGAGGAGTCACTGCGTGCGAATCCGTATGCATATCTTCTCTCGGTGGAACGGGAGCTAACGTAACTCTGAGACGGATACATAGCGACCGAGTGCAACCGCTGGCAGCCAGTAGGGAGACTTTTGATCGCGAGTTCTTGGCATACCATGTACTTCGTATCCGCACACCCTCTGCCGCTTGGATCCTATCGATTGAAATGCCTGTAGGAATCCTTGCGGTCTCCGATCCGCAGGACGAGGATGCGTAGGACATTCCGGTGGATGACGTAGGCGATGCGGTAGCTGCCCGAGCGGAGGCGCCAAATGTCGTCCTGGGCATTGGACGCGCGATTACATCACTTCGCGAGGTTCGCTTCAGTCGTCAGAGTCCTTCCCACCGGATTCCGAGCTTTCGAGCGGCGTAGGCGAGGAGCTTGACGTGGTCGCCGTAGACCATCATCCAGTGCGAATCGCGGACCTCGTTGATGAGCTTTCGCCAGTCGCCCTGGATCTCGACATCCTGCTGGGAGCGACAGATCTCGTAGGCGGGATTGCCGCGGACGATGCCGGTGAAGCCGAGCCAGCGGCCTGTGCTGTACTCGGGATCGATGAACGTCACCTGTTGGCCGACGGGAATCTCCACCTTGGGCGCGGCGCCGTATTCCGATTCGTAGTGCGTCATGATCCGGGCCGGCTCGTAGCGGTCGCCGTCGAGCCGCCGGGGGGCGCTGCAATGGGCGCACGTCACGATCCCATCGTGCGGGAAGGTCGAGTTATGCATGAAGACGGGTTTGCCTGATACGTGGTGCAGCAGGATGCCGGCGGGGATGATGACGAAATCGGACTCGCAGAAGGCGATCAGACCCTCGTCTCCGAGCAGGCCGAGGGTCAGGCACGGCGTCGTCTGCGAGATGGGCATGATCGTGCTCATGCAATTGCGGATCGTGAAGGCCGAGGCCTCGTGCTCTCGCATGAGGTCCTTGAAGACGCCATAGAGCATGAACGCGTTGACGACAAACTCCTTCGTGGTCGCCAGGGTCGTTCCGGGCAGGGCCAGGTACGTTTCGGCCCAGCGCTTGGCGGCGGCCATCCGCTCGCGGTCGCCCAGGGCGGCCTGGATGCGGGGCGTGACGGCCTCGTAGGACACGTCGATGATCTCGAACCGGTATTTCTCGCGGGCCACATCCGGGGCTTCGGGCGAGTACTTGCCCCACGGACCGCCCAGCGCCACGATGCGAGCGCCGACGAAATTCTTCAAGCCGTACAGGGCGCGCAGGCGCCAGAGCAGTTCGTTCACATCGTCGACCACCACGTCCTCGACGTGGACAGGACCGTGGTCGAGGCGGGAATTCTGTCCGGGCCCGGGCTCGCCCGTCTGGAGGTAGCGGGTGCTCAGGGCCTCGTACCAGTAGTACGCCGGAACGGAGCTTCGACGCACGAAGAGGATTGTATCGCGATCCTTCTTCGGAGCGAAACAGGCCTTGAGCGTCTCGCCCGATCCCGAGGCGGCGTAAACGACAACCGCGTCGTACTCGTTCTCGTGGACCCTGGCGGCCTCGGCGGGCGATTTGACCGCCACGACCGGCAGGGCTCTCACCGGGAACGGAGCCCCGGCGCACAGGGTCGCCAGTTCCGCATCGATCCTCTTTGCCTCGGCAGCCGCAGCCTCGTCGGTCTGGACGCCACCCCAGGATTTCCACGAGGTGGCGGGCCTCTTCTCGGCGACGCGGTACATGAGCACCGGCTGGATGACAAGCGTCTTGCCCGTACAGAGCAGCGGCTTCTTCGGATCCCACCCTTCCCGGCCGACTGCTGCCGACGATAACGTGTTCAGGCCCAGCACGCCGCCGGCGATGCTCGCGGTGGTCAGGCCGAGGAATTCTCTGCGGTTGACGCTCTCAAGAGCCATAGATTTCTCCTGTAAGAATGGACAGGAGAATTATACCACCCATGGGGAATGGAAGCACGAAGCACGAACCTCGAAATCCGAAACAAATTCAGAGCAGCAAAGCTCAAATGACGGAAACACTACCGCCCTTCCGAGAGACCGTTTGGGATTTCGGATTTGACCGCCGGTCTCACGTCGCGGCGTCGCCGACCGCGACAGGCGCCGGCTCGTGCTCTTCGAGCAGGGATGGCATCCCCGAACGCGACTCATCGGGTTTGGTATCCGCCTCGCAGGTCGCGAGCAGATCGGCGACAGTGAGTTCCTTCGCCGTGACGCCGAGCTGCTTGGTGACGGACTCGATCCACGTGACCATGGCGATCACCACGGTGGGATCGAACTCGTACCCGGCGGAATCCTTCAGCATGGCAATCGCCTCGGCGATCGGACGCGAGGCATGGTAGGCGCGGTTCGAGGTCAGGGCGTCGAACGTATCCGCGACCGCGATGATGCGAGCACCCAGCGGAATCGCAGTTCGGGCCAGACCGTCGGGATAACCCTGCCCATTCCACTTCTCGTGGTGGTGCCGAACGATGGAGATCTCGGTCTCCAGAAAACTCATCTTTTCGAGGATGCGCACCGCGATCAGCGGATGCTGCTCGATGACCCGGCGTTCGTGGCCGGTGAGGTGATCGGGCTTGAACAGGACCGCGTCGGGGATGCCGATCTTGCCGATGTCGTGGATCATCGCGGAACGCTGGATCAGGTCGACGTACTTGGGTCCCAGTTCCATCGTTCGGGCGATCTCGACCGAGTAGGCGGTGACGTTCTCGGAGTGCTTGCGGGCGTAAGTGTCCTTGGCTTCGAGGGCCTGCACGAGGCTCCAGATGCTCTCCATGAACACCTTCTCCGCCTTCTCCGAGAGGCCCATGATTCGCCGCTGAAGTCTCTTGACCCTCTCGATCTCGATGTCGCTGGCGTTCAGGAGCGTGGCCATCTCCTCGCTCCAGAGCTTGACGCAGTTTCGGCCGGCGTTCTTGGCCTCGTAGAGGGCCACGTCGGCCCGCCGCATCACGTCCTCGGGCGACTCGTCCGCCTCCAGGATGCACTCGGCGATCCCGCAACTGATCGACAGACCCATCCCCTGGTCGAAGCGAATCTCCCGCACGCGGGCTCGCACGCGCTCCAACAGGACGGTGGCCTCCGCGGCTTTCGTCTCAGGCAGGAGCAGGACGAACTCGTCTCCGCCGTAGCGGGTCAGCACATCGGGACCTCGCTTCTCTCGCTTGACGCACTCCGCCAGCTTGCGGATCGCTTCATCGCCCGTGACGTGTCCCAGGGCGTCGTTGATCATCTTGAAGTGGTCCAGATCGAGGATGGCCACGGAGAACGACCGCTTGTACCGCCTGGCCCGGTCGCATTCCTCGTACAGCTTCTCCTCGAGCAGCTTCCTCGATCCGACCCCGGTCAGGGCGTCGGTCAGGGACGTGAGTCTCGCCTGCTGGTATCGGGTCGCGTTGGTCAGGTGGGCGACGAGGATCTCCCGTGTCAGCCTGGCCTTGTATTGGATCAGTTCCTCGTTGGCAAGACTCGACTCGGGCAGGCCGCACATGCACAGGTAGCCGGAAAGCCGCTTCTCCTTGCCGCTGGTCGCCTCGGGCAGACCGATGATGTCGAGGGGCAGGACCATCCGGGGCCCTTTGCCCCCGCACTTGCTGCACTCCCCGGGGACGTCCGCCTCGCAGTAGTCGTCCGAGGACGAGGCGCCCTCGACGCTCTGGGGACCCATGAGGTGTCCGCCGACGCAGGGACAGCGGTTGGAGCTGATCAGCTCCGGCTCGCGGGTGCGGTCCCCCGCCGGATAGAGGCACAGGACCGAGTTGCGGGCCTCGAACAGTTTCGGCGCCTCGGCCGCGACGATCTCGGCTGCCTCATTCAGGTCGATGCTCTTGAGGCATTTCGAGAGCATGGCCACCTCCTCCGCGGCGGCCCGGTCCTCGAGAAGCTGCTGGGAGATGATGTCGCGTGCAGAGAGGATTCCGACGACCTTGCCGTTGTCCACGAGGGGCAGGTGCCGGATGCGATGCGCCATCATGATCCGTCGGGCCTCGCTCGTGGCAATCCCCGGGGGACATGAGACCACGTGATCGGTCATGATCTGGCCGACGAGGACGTCCGCTCCGGGGCCGGGAGTGACGGCCACGTGACGGGCAATATCCCGCTCGGTGACCAGCCCGACGAGACGGTCCTGGTCATCGTTGACGATCAGGCAACCGACGTTATGGGAGAGCATCCTGGCGGCTGCTTCCTTGGTGCTATCGGTGCAACGGATAGTGATGATCCCGGGCCGACTCTTTTCGGCATCCGGCATACCGGCATTGACAGGCTCGGACATTTCTCGACCCCTTCCAGAGAATAGCAGACGAACATGGGAATGTATCGACGAGCCAACCCCTTCGCTTTAGATGGGAATTCGTCGCGAGAATGTGGTATAATTGATGTACAGGGCGAGCCGAAATGCCTGCGGGTGCGTAGTATTGGGGTAGCCCTGCGGATTCTCGGGGCCTTCTGCAAAGCACGTGAGAACCAGAGGTTAGGACGAGCAGGTGCGACAACGACAGTTGTAGCGTCTGGGAGGCCGGCCCGGCAAAAAATCGAGTCCGACACCGGAAAAATGCGTTACGAAACCGGTCCCTTCGGGCACCTATTTGTGCAATGATGACCATGGATCAAACAACACAGTCCGACGTGGACAGGCAAGTGAATGAGATTGAGCTGGTAGAACGGGCTCAACGGGGAGATCGGCAGAGCCTCAACAGCCTCGCGCAGATCGCCAGGGAGCGGCTCAGGACCTATGTCTATCGCGTTACCCAGAAGGATGATCTGACGCAGGAAATCGTTCAGGAGAGTTTGTTAGAGATGTGCAAGATACTTGGCAATCTGCAAAAGACCGACCGGTTCTGGCCGTGGCTGTACGGGATCGCGACCAATAAGCTGCATCGGCACTACCGAACGGAGAAGGCCATGAAGCACGCGGCTGCCTCCGAGGAGAGACGCCGGGGGACCGTACGGGAACGCGAGGAAGGATTCGAGGGCCTGGTCGGCGACGAACTCAAGAACATCGTTTCGAACGCCATGCAGAAGCTGCGGACCCGCCATAAGGCCGTCCTGGTCATGCGCTGTTACGACGGTATGGCTTATAGCGAAATTGCCGAATCCATGGGTTGCAGCGAATTCAGCACGCGAATGCTCTTCGTGCGGGCCAAGAAAGCCCTCCAGAAGGAACTCCTGAGCAACGGATTCAGCAAAGGGTCGCTCCTGGCGGCCTTGATCGTGTTCGGCAAGATGACGGCTCCGAGCAAGGCGGCGGCCGCCCAACTCACCATCCCGGCGGCGGCCCTGAAAGCGGGCCTGGCGGCCAGTGTGGCAAGCGTCGCCACAAGCACCACGGGAATCGTGTCCGTCGCTGCGGTCGGCGCCCTGACCGTCGGGACCGTTGTCACAACATCCGGACCCAGGCAGCCGGTCAATCCTGCGGCCAATCCGCTGACCGCCGGCGCCCAGGTCGTCAGTCCGTATACGACGACCACCGACACCCATGAGCAGTACTGGTACTACTTCCCGGAAGGTCCGGAAGGTCCGATGATGCTGCGGGCCCAGTCCCGCAACGCCGCGTCCCGCGTGCTCCAGGGCCCTGAGGCGAACTACAGCTTCCACGCCGGCACGGTCTACATCAACAACTATCGCATGCTGCTCGACGACTTGAGCGTTCTGAAGCTCCCGACCGATAGCCCGGAGATGAGAGGCTTCATGGCGCAGGTCGAGGGAATCCGCAACGATATCCAGCCGGTGTCCGCCGGAAAGGGTCGCGGGCTGCTCGCGATCGTCGAGCGGAAGACGGACGAGGGCAAAGTCGATGCCCCGTGGACAATCAGCAGTTCCAACGTTCTCAACGCCGACTACTTCCAGAGCGACTGGCCGACGGGCGCCCGGATCGTGGACAACCGCGACGCCATGCACCAGCGAGGCTGGACGCACTTCCGGATTCGAGGGAAGGTCGCCGGGCTGGACGTGGCCGGCGCCGGCCGGGTTCCGTTCGTCTACGCAGCCAGCAAGCAGCATAGTCCCTGGTTGCGACTGACCGCGGGCGATCTCGTCGTGGTCGATGGCGGCTCGGCGGCCACGCTGCAGAATATCCAGGGCGAGTTCCCGTTCAAGTACCGCCAGGGCAGCTTCTTCAGCGGATTGTCCCGCCCCTGGATGGGCCTGCACACGATCGACACGGTCCGCCGGGATGCGGCCGAACGAAGGGCTCGATTCGAGACCCAACTGACCGCCGGGGGCCGGGAGGCCCAGGTTACCGTGACATCGGGCAAGACCACGCTCCTCTACACGATCGACATCGAAGCGGACCTGGTCCGCAGAATCGACTTCACCGTGGACAACGTTCCGGCGGGTTCTCTCGAATTCGAGTACCTCTCGGACGTGTCCGTCAACAGCAGCGAGTTCGCCGCTCCGGCGGCCCGCAGCGCGAGAGTGTCGCTACAGGAGGGTGCCGGGATTCTCTGGCTCGTCCGACTCGCGAACGGGACCCTGGGCGGCCAATAACCAAGCCGACAATCGGGCCGGGTGTACAGAGGCTCGTTGTACGAACAGACGCAGTATGTCCGCAGGGAAGTGTAAAGAGGCCCAGTGTGGTTTGCCTAACGAATATGACTTGTGTAACAGCTTCGCCGAGGACCGGTTGTGCTCGTGGGATCGCGAGCGCGTCCGTGAGGTCGTATCTTCGTTCCACTGAGTCGGAGGATGGGGCCGGCAAGGAGGAGGCCGCCGCAGAGTCGTCGGACGCTCTGCGGGCGAACGACAGGGAGGTCGTCCTGGTCGGGGCTCGCACGCTCCATTCGGGCGCCGAGCCGATGCCCGACACGTCCGATACAAAGATCGGTCTGGACGGAGATACCAAGAACGAAGATCCCGGGGCTTTCCGGTTGTCCGTGGGCCCGCAGGCGCGAAGCGTCGCGCGTGCGGTCCCGAGCCCCGGGGTCTTTATCGGATCAAGGAACTTCTCGACGCGATCTCGCTCTAACAAGCTTATTGGCAACTGAATAGTTGCTGGTTGTTTGGCGGCGGGTTTTTAGGTGGGCCTCTGCCCACCTAAGAACCCAGTTTTCTGGCAATCTCCATGAAGCATGTGACACATATCCGGTTGGTTTGGGTTTCCGCGGTGGCCCTGATGTTGGCGCTGCCGGCAGCCGGGGCGGATTATTCGGACGACTTCTCTTCCGACAAGGCACAGTCCGACGCCTACCTGCACTCGACCTTCTGGACCCTCGACGCCAATCCTCTGCCCGAACCCTATCTGCAGTATCTCGAAACCGAGAGCAGGGGCCTGCTGTTCATGGACTACGCGGACCAGCCCGCCCGGTTGGGCTACTGTCTGCCGATCACCGCGACGTACACCCACAGGATCATCACGGGCACGCTCACCGTGGATGTCGACTTCCCCTGCAACGAGACCGTGTCTCAGTACCCCACCGCAGGCGAGTTATCCTGCTCGACCTCGCCGGATGGAATGACCTGGTCCTGGCCGCAGTATCTGCATGCGGGACGCAACACGATCCCGCTCGCTTCGGATATGGGCAAGTGCTACGTCGTGTTCAGCGGCGCCCGCGCCATGATCGACAACATCCAGGTTTCCCTCTCCCCCCCCTCGGCGACGCTCTATGTCCCCAGGGATTACAGCACGATCCAGCAGGCCATCGACGCGGCTCGAATGGGGGATGTCATTGAAGTCGCCGCGGGCACCTACAGGGGATCGGGGAACTGGGACATCGATTTCCAGGGCAAACGGATCACGGTTCGCAGCGCCGACGGTGCGGCCAGAACGATCATCGACTGCGAGTCCCCTGCCGCGTCATCCCGCCGGGGATTCTACTTCCATCGGGGCGAAACGACGGATTCCGTGCTCTCCGGCTTCACCATTCGCCGTGGCCGGGTCTACGGCAAAGAAATCCCCGCCGATCCGCTCCGCTGGACACAGAGCGCGTCCCACCCGATCGGGGGCGGAATCTACTGCGAGTTCAGCAGTCCGACCCTCGCCGGCTGCGTCATGGAGGATTGCCCCGCCGAGCTTGGCGGCGGCATCGGCTGCGTCGGCGCCGGACCCACGATCATCGATTGCACGATCCAGGAATGTCTGGCGGGCGGCCTGGGCTCGGCCGGCACCGGTGGCCGCGGCGCCGGAATCGCCCTCGTCGGGGAATCGGACGCCACGATCATGCACTGCGTGGTCCAAAGCAATCGCACCTACTACGAGGGCCGGGGTGCGGGCCTGTATGTCCTGCACAGTTGGGCGGACGTTGCGGGCTGCACGTTCTCGTTCTCGGACAACTTCGGTTCCGGCACCCTGCAAGGCGGCGGCGCCTACTGCGGCGGCGAGGACACCGATGTCACGTTCAGAAACTGCGTCTTCTCCAACAATCAGGCGGACGCCGGCGCGGGCATTCTCGTCGAGCGGATCACCCCCGCGCTGCCTTCGGTGACCGTGTCGAACTCACGATGCGCCGTCGCCGTCATCAACTGCACGATTGCCCAGAACGCGCTGACGTACGCCCTGGGCAGCTCCACCGCCGGCGGCGTCAACTCCAACGGCGCAATCATCACGATCTCCAACAGCATCATCTGGGACAACGACGGAGCCGCCGTGACGATCTCCAACCCGGCGGACTCCTACCCGGTGACCTACTCGAATATCCAGGGAAGCTATTCCGGCACAGGCAACATCTCCGCCGATCCGCTGTGTGCCTCCCCGGCAAGCCTGGACTACCACCTGAAATCGACCGGTGGACGCTACAATCCGCAGACCGGCGCATGGGTCACCGACAGCGTGTGCAGTCCCTGCATCGATGCCGGCGATTGGGTGGACTCGGCCGAGTACGAGCCGCCCCTCAACGGCGACCGGATCAACATGGGCGCCTATGGCGGGACCGCCCAGGCCAGCAAGAGCGCCGCACGCACGGTCTTCCACGTCAGCAAGGCCGGTCGCGACTCGAACACCGGCAGGAGCGAGTCCAAGGCCTTCGCGACCATCGAGAAGGCCATCGACGCCGCTGCCGAGGGGGACATCATCCTCGTCTGGCCGGGCGAGTACGTGGAGGAAATCTCCTTCATGGGCAAGGCGATCACCGTTCAAAGCGCAGCCGACGCGGCGGTGCTCACGGCGCCCAACTACGCGTGCACGTTCACCATGGGAGAAAGCGAGGACAGCGTTCTGGCCAACTTCGTCATCACGGGTTGCGGTCTGGCTGGCATCTACTGCGATTATGGCGCCTCCCCCACGCTGAAGAATCTGACGATTGTGGATAACCAATTCGGCATTGTGTCTTATCACGGCTCCGCTCCCGCCATCAGCAACTGCATCCTCTGGGATAACGCGGATGGGGACTTGTTCCAGTGCAACGCCAGCTATAGCTGCATCGAGCACGCGAATGAGAGCAAGGGCACGGGCAATATCAGCAGCGATCCGCTGTTTGCGAACGCCGCGGGCGGGGATTATCACCTGCGGTCGCCGTACGGCCGGTATGTGCCGGGCAGCGGCGCCTGGACGACCGACACCGCGATGAGTCCCTGCATCGACAAGGGGGATCCGTCCGAGTATCCGCGCTGCGAGCGGGTGCCCAACGGCAACCGAATCAACATGGGCGCGTACGGCGGGACCCTGTGTGCCAGCAAGAGCAGCGGACCCAGGTGCCCATAGCGTGGCTTTCGCCCAAGCATAACGACATCACGAATCCGGACCTGTCGTCACAGGGACTGGAAGGATCGAAAGGATCGGAGAATGAGCTTGGCTTCGGAACATGGGGCTCCTTTGCGATGGACTGCCGCAGGGGACCTCTCGCCGAGGGTGATTCCGCAGGACCGAGGAGTTCTTGCCGCGATGATTCGTGCAGGCTTGAACGGGGTCCTCGCCCGCACATGCGAAGCCGTGAGTTGCGGGACCCCGGTGGTAGTGGGATTAGAGGACCGGCTGTTGTGCCGGTTGGGGGGTGGAGGGAGAGCAGATGCACGGCGGCCAAGTTCCTCCGGCCGGCCCGACTGCTCTCCCCTTTTTGTCCATCTCGGGCGGAATTCTTCGCCCTGAATGCAAGATTTGCTCTTTGATACTCAACAAATGGTAGAGGTGACGCCGCCGTCTACCATCTATGGTGTTTTTGGGGGGCCCGGCTGAATTGACGCACCATACCGATTCGCAGGACGTATTGTTCTTGCAATCGGATAGGTACGGTCATATAATAGCTGGTTAGCCGGTCGAGAGGCCCCTGAAACGCGACGTTTTCCATTGGGCTTCCGATTCGGTGGGCCAGAAAAGGCTTTTGGATCGGAGGAAATTGCTATCCGTACGGGATGCCGAACCATCTCGATCGGAGCGTGTGGGGTGAAGGGGTATTCTGCTGCGCCTTCGTGCGACGGAACCCCGCGGGTGGGCTTTACGCTCGTTGAGCTGCTCGTCGTCATTTCCATTATCTCCTTGCTGATGGGTATCCTCGTGCCGGCGATTCACGGCGTCAGACGCCAGGCGATCGCGATGCTGGGGATGAGGAACCAGCGGGAGGTCGCCACTGCCGTCAACCTCTTCGCCGCCGAGAACAACGACCGCTATCCCTACTCTGTTGCGACGGTCGGATTCGACGACAAGTGGAGCTGGTACGATCCGACGGTCATCACGGGTACGCTCAAGCGAACCGTCCAGGTCCACCGTTCCATGAGCGCCTATCTGCGCGACTACATCGCGGACGGCAAGACCATGTACTGCCCCGGCGCCCCGCAACCCTATACGTATGCCCAGGAGTCCTGGGACGCAGGTGACGACTGGGACAACCCCGACACCCCGGTTGCATCCGACCCGGTCGACGGCACCTATTGCTTCTACTGGAACTACACCGGCTATCTCGGCCAGCCGCGAACGCTGTTCCGAGGTCCCGGCGGGCCCGCCGCCGGCGGCGTACAGAGCCAGTTGCTGCTCACCGACTCCTTCGGCTATGGCCACTGGCAGACGCCCGGCGCGTTCGCAAGCTGCGAGAAGCTGCCCGGTGCGCGGGTCGTCGAGGAGACATGGCTTGCGGCTTCCTTGTGGTCGGTCGAAGGCGATCCGAATGAATCCATGCCGGAAGTGAAACTTCGGGCCGCCTACGTTGACGGCCACGTTTCGACCTACACGCCCGACGAGACGCTCCCGTTGCGAATCCCCCTGACTTCGGAAGGCGCCCCGCCCTATCCCGACGGCGCCGGCAGCCGAGGCATCTTCTACATCCCTGAGAACGCCGTGAACTGACAAAGCACGACCGCGTGGCAAACCATCCTGTCCTGGTTTGGTGCTTCCTGTACGGATGATCCGTACTTCGACAGAGACTTGAAACCGCGGACACCTCGAACTACACTGTGTTCCCGTAATGGAGGACCATGGATATGAGAATCAACCCGTTGGTACGGATCGCCATCCTGTTTTCCTTCCCGCTGTTGAACACCACCTCAGCAGGCAACACCGACGGGAGACTCGGTCTCGATCTTCCTGCCGGCAGGCCGGAGGTGTTCGAGCGTGTCGAGATTCAGGTGCGTGGGGTGCCCGCCGCCGCCAATCCCTTCGACCCGGAATCGATCGCACTGGATCTTGAGGTGCTGCAACCGTCGGGCCGGCGGCTTCGCGTGCCGGGCTACTTTCAGCAGGGATTCGACCGCAAACTCGAAGGCAATCGCGAGATCCTCACACCCCAGGGCGATGGAAGTTGGCGTCTCCGCTGGCTGCCCCTGGAGGCGGGCCGGCATACGCTGATCGCAACCGTGACGCTCGCAGGCCAACCCGCCGCGAGAGGAGAGGCCGCCATCGAGGTTGCCGCCGGCAAACGTCCCGGCCTGGCGAGGATCGAACCCGACGGAAAGCGGTACTTCCGCCTGGATGACGGCACGCCACTATTCCTGAACGGTCTGTGCGCCTGCTGGCACGGCAGCCGAGGGACATACGACTACGACGACTGGCTTGCAGCCTACGAAAAGGCCGGGATCAACTACATCCGGATCTGGATGTGGCACCAGGCCTTCGGCATCGAGTGGGACAAGGGTGACAAACTCCGCTATCGCCTCGACAACGCGTGGAGGCTCGACCGCGTTCTCGACGAAGCCGAGCGGCGAGGCGTCTTCGTGATGCTCTGCCTCGACTATCACGGCATCTTCGAGGTCAAGCCCGATTACTGGGGCGGGAACAACTTCTGGCCCCGCCATCCGTACAACGCCACCAACGGGGGCCCCTGCCAGGCGCAGAACGACTTCTTCACAAACGAGGAGGCAAAGAGACTCTATACAAAGAGGCTCCGCTACATCGTGGCGCGATGGGCCGCATTCCCCAACCTGCTCGCCTGGGAGTTCTTCAACGAGATCGACAACGAGTACGCGTATCTAAGGCACGAGGACGTGGTCGCCTGGCATCGTGACATGGGCCGCTGCCTGCGATCCATCGATCCCTTCGGGCACCTGATCTCTTCGAGCTTCACAGGCGGCAGCGAGCGGCCCGACCTCTTCGCCTTGCCGGAGATGGACTTCGCCCAGTACCACTCCTACAACGAGAAGCACCCGGCGCAGATGACGACCGAGAAGACCTCGCGGTTCTTCGAGAAATACGGGAAGCCTTTCTTCGTCAGTGAATACGGCACGGACTGGCGAGGCTGGAAGCCCGACACCGACCCGCACTTCCGCGCTCTGCACCAGGCCATCTGGAGCGGGACCTTCACCGGCGCCGCCGGCACGGGCATGACCTGGTGGTGGGAGAGCATTCACACCGCCAACCTCTACCACCACTGGTCGGCGCTCAGCGCGTTTCTCAAAGGAACAGGCATTGGCCGGGCGGACCTGAAGCCGGCCCGGTTCGAGAGCATCGAAGGACCCGTGGCGCCCTTCGGCGTGGCAGCTCCCGATGAGGCGCTCGTCTGGTTGCTCGACCGCGCCTGTGACTGGCCGGACGGCGCCATGGAGGCCAGCCCGTCGCCTGTGGAGAACGCCAGGGTGACACTCACCGGCCTGGCCGACGGCGTCTGGTCCGTCGAATGGTGGGACACACTCGCAGGGAAGCGCCTGGCAACAGGCGAGGCGAACGCATCCGGCGGCGTCCTGCAGCTCACGCCGCCTGGGTTCCAGGTCGATATCGCCGCTCGCCTCAAGAGACGCTGACCGATCTGATATCCGCAGCACCAGACTACCGGCCGCTTCGGTCCGCGGACGTGCGCTGCCTATGGAGCTCGATCCGCCCGGTGATCTGTTCGACAAGCTTCTGGTTGCCGGCGGATTTGGCGATTCCAAGCGCTTCTTCCAGACAACCCAGAGCTTTGTCGATTTGATTCGTGTCCGCGTAGCTTACGGCAAGACAGATGAGCGCGTTCGTGTTGCGAGGATCGAGCCGCAGGATCTGGACCAGATGCGTGGTCGCCCGATCGTGCCGTTTGAGCTTGGTCAGGGTGCTTGCCAGATTATAGCGGATCGTGATGTTGCTCGGGTCGAGGTCCACCGCATTGGACAGATGCGCCAGGCCCTCCTCGGTCGCCCCGTTGGCGCAGAGGGCGACGCCCAACTGGGCTCGTGACACAGCATCGTCCGGCTTGAGTTGCGCCGCTTTGCGATAGTGCTCGATGGCCTTGCTCTCGTCACCCTGTTCGTCCAGCGCCAGGGCGAGGTTGTGGTGGGCCGCGTAGTGATCGGGCCTGAGTTCCACCGTCCGCGACCAGTATTTCACAGCCTCCTGTTTGTCTCCCCGGCTGAATGCCGCGACGCCAAGATTGAAGTGCCCCTCGGGACTGGCCGGAGCAAGTTCCAGACCCTGGCGCAAATGACTGACGGCCTCGTCCAGCATATTCTTGGCGAGCAAAACCGCCCCCAGATCCACCTGAATGTCCCCGGAATCCGGTCTCATCCTCGCCGCATCCGATAGATACCGAATCGCGTCGTCATACTGCCCGCGTCCGAACAGGGCCAACCCAAGGCAACGGAGCGTGTCGCCGTTCCGCGGATTCAGCGCCAGTGCCTTTCTGGCCTGGCGTTCGGCGTCTTCATAGTCGTTCGCCTTGAAGCACTCCCACGCGGCCCGTGTATAGGAGACGTCGTCGATGAACCGCTCTCGGATGTGCCGGATAGCGGCGTCACCCGCGTTGACGAACTCCGGGATGTTGGCCGCCCGATCCGGGGTGGTCAGATGGTCCAGGACCACGGGAGGCGTGCTCTCGCCCTGCTCGTCGATGTGGGTCAGGTACAGTCGCGTGTAGGGAGAGTCGGGCTTGCCCGAGAACACGAGCCATTTGCCGTTGGGAGAGAAGCTGTGCCAGGAGTTCATCCGCTTCGTGTTGGCGCGCAGCCGCCTGGCCTCGCCACCCTCCGCAGGGATAATGAATAGCTCGCTGTCTGGCTGGAGCAGCATGTAGTTCTCGGCCCGACAAAACACGATCCACTTGCCGTCCGGGGAGTACTTCGGGAAAAAGTTGCTCTTGCCATTGAAGGAGGCCCCCGCCAGCGGCTCGGCCTTGCCCCCCCGGCCGTCGTTGAAGGGAATTCGGTAGAGGTTGAACCGGAAGGGCCTTCCCTCTTCAAGGAACTCGCGACAATCCGCGGGTTTCAGGAGCACGGTTCGCAGGCCGCTGCCTCGTCGGAGACTGTACGCCTCGGCCGCGGCGAAGACAATGTACCGGCCATCCGGACTCCACGTCGGATTGCTCTGGACCAGGTTCGGATCGTCCGCCCCCGGCAGCGACCGGAACACGCCGTTCTGGCGGTCGTAGACGCACAGAATCCCTTTCACCGGGAAGAACAACTGCGAGAAGTCCAGGCCGGGCCTGGGGACGAAGACGGACTCGTCCTTCACGGTGCTCACCACGAATCGGCCGTCGGGAGAGACCTGGGAGAGCAATCCGAAGGTCGCCTCGCCCTCGTCCCTCCTGTAGTCGCTCCACGTGATGATCCCGCCTTTGTCGAGAGTCATGGACTGGCCAACCCGCGCGATGGCATAGGAACCCTTGTCGTTGGCGTAGTCGACGTCCATCCCCAGAACGGCGCCGTCGACGGAGAACGAGTGACAGTTCCCGCAGACAGGCAGGCCCTCCAACACGATGGGTGGACGCTCCACGGATGAGACTGCGCCGAACCGCCACCGAATCGTGGAGGGGTCTTTCACCGCGTCCACAAAGGGCAGGTTCACCTCCCGATAGAACAGCGGGGCTCCCACCTTGTCCCGCGAGGTCCGGATGGCGACCCGTCCTGCGGACAGCCCTTTCGAGGACTTCTTGCTGTCGAGCCCAACAATGGTCACGACCGCCGGCGTCTCGATGGACCGCCTCCTGATCTCGTCCCAAACCGGCGGTTCCGGCCGCCATTCGGACTGCCGGCTGAGACTGTCGATACGCCCTCGACCGTCGGAGAACTCGATGGCAACCAGCCACAGATCCGAGCGGGCGTCTTCGTCCTTCCAGCGAAAAGTCGGGGCACAGAGCTCGCGCGGGAACAGCGTCCCATCCTGCGGGTACTCAATGATCAGCGACTGCGGCATCGCCGCGACCAGGGACTCCAGCACGTCCTGCGGGTCCACACTCGATCCATGGACCCAAAGAACCACTGCCGACGCAGCGGCAACAGTTGCGGCAGCGCCTGCCATAAACAATATATTTCGGATATGCTTTCGCACATTTCTGCCCACAGCGTTACGATTCCCGGACAACGATCATTCCACAATCTCCAGGTCCGCCAGATAGATGGCAGTCATGGCCCGGCCCTTTGCGTCCTTCTCGTGCGACGAGTACCATGACATCATTGCACGATTCGGGCTGATCGCGACAAAGCCCGGATAGGAATTGTCGCCGGCACTGGGAAGCTCCGCAAATTCGTGCAGTTGATCGTTCACGAGCCAGCACATCGAAGTCGTGGGTCCTCGGTCGCCAATCGTCTTGCGGCCGCCCACCACGCAGCGGCCGCCCCATCGCGTCAACAGAGGCCCTCCAATGTAGCGGTCGAGGTCTTTGCGTTCCCACTGTGTGTAGGGGCTCTCCGATCTCAGCAGTTGGGCGTTGGCCCTGCCCCTTCGCCCGATGGCGATCACGCTTCCGCCGGCCTCGAATTGAAACGCCGTCTCATCGCCGTCGACTTCCTGGAACAGGGCGCGGGTTCGCCAGATCAGGCCGTCGTCGCTCTCCAGCATTGCCGACTCGACCGTCGGTCCCTCCCCTCTCGGCCCCACCGCAAAATCCTTCTTTCTCCGGCCGCAGAGATAGGCTTTTCCGTCGAACGCATTGGCCCGCCAGATATAATGGCCAAACGTCCCTTCCAGCATGATGGGACTGCGCCACCGGGCGCCGTCTTCGGACCATGCGGCATAACCCAGGTGCTCATTCAGGTCGCAGTCTTCGTACCTTGGCGACGTGTCGCCGCAGTACCAGGTACCGGTGTAGACGAAGAGCTTGTTCTTGAAGACCAGGAAATGCGGGTCACGCGTGTCTCGCTTTACAACACTGAAGCGGTGTACCTGTTCCCACTGCTTCCCGTCGGCGCTGGAAAGGATGATGATCGACGCAGTGGGATGCACCATGTGGCCGTCCGGGCAACTGCGAAACGCCAGGTAGAACCTGTCTCCAAAGCGAACCAGATCCGTGAATGCATTGTGCTCGCCGTTATGGAACACCCGCCGAACGTTGGTGACCCTCACCTCCGGCAACGGGCCGGCCATAGCCGGCGTCGCCAGACAGAGCGAGCAGCAAGTCAGGAATAGGGCCCTGAAATGTAGCATTCGGCCCAATGCAGGAAGCAGGCGATCTGCGAAGCAATTCATGAGCATCCCCTTGTGATCTGGCGGTCATCTTTCTCCAATTGTGGACACTGGTCTGTAACGCCGTCATGCTACCTCCTTCACGGGACTGTGACAATATGCTCTGCCCCTCCTCTGTGGAAGAAGAACGTTCGTTGACGTGAAGTACCCGCTCTGCTACAGTGGCCGCGTGTGGCAAAGGGGCATCGGCTCGATTGCCCCCACCATCCATGAACACGGCAAGGACTCCTATGAAGCCTACGTTGTTGGTTCTGGCGGCAGGCCTGGGCACGCGTTACGGCGGGCTCAAGCAGATCGATCCCGTCGGCCCGCACGGCCAGACCCTGATCGATTACTCCATCTACGACGCGATCGAGGCCGGATTCGGCAGAGTGGTCTTCGTCATCCGGCACTGTTTCGAGCAGGCGTTCAAGGATGTTGTCAGCAGCAAATTCGACCGCTTCGTGCAGACGGACTACGTATACCAGGAGTTGGAGACCGGCCTGGGGGATTTCGCAACCCCGGCGGACCGCGAGAAACCATGGGGCACCGGCCACGCGGTTCTCATAAGCCAGGATGTCATTCGCGAGCCGTTCGCCGTGGTCAACGCCGACGACTACTACGGCGCCGGCTCGCTCAAGACGATAGCCGCCTTTCTATCGACAGACGCGACGCCCGATCGCTACGCCATGATCGGGTACATCCTGAGCAACACCCTGAGCGAGTATGGGGCCGTGGCGCGCGGGATAACCGAGTGCGACGAGCATATGTTTCTCCGGAGAGTCACGGAACGAAAGGGCATTCAGAGGACCGCTGCCGGCATACGATACCTGGACGTCGATGGAACCGCCCACACGCTGATCGGGGACGAAATCGTCTCCATGAATCTCTGGGGATTCCACCCTTCGATCTTCACCCACCTGGCAGTCGAGTTCCGACGATTCCTCCAGGAGCGGGGGCGAGAAAAGAGTTCGGAACTGTACATCCCTTTCGTCGTCGATACGCTGGTGACGAGCGGGGAGGCCAGAGTGAGTGTTCACAGGACACAGGATCGCTGGTTCGGGGTGACCTATCGTGCGGATGCGCCTGCCGCCACGCGACGTATCCATGAACTGATCGCTGAAGGCGTATATCCCGAGAGGCTCTGGGAGTAGGCCATGCCGCAAGACGTCGCATCCATCGCAGGGCATTTCGACCTCGCAGGCGAGCCCGAAGCCATCGCTCCGATCACAGCCGGGCACATCAACGACACCTACCTCCTGACAACGACCGCCGGCGACAAGGCCGTCCGGTATGTGCTCCAGAGGATCAATCACTACGTGTTCAAAGACCCGCCGAAGGTCATGGAGAACATCCTCCGCGTCACGGAGCACATACGTGACAGGCTTTCGCACGCAGAGCCCGCACTGGCCCGACGACAGTTGACCGTGGTCCCTGCGCGAGATGGACAAGGCTACTACCAGGACGCCGACGGGAACTTCTGGCGGGCATATGCCTACATCGAGAACGCGGTCACGTACGACACCGTCCCTTCGACGGCGCTCGCCCGGGAGGCCGCGCGCATGTTCGGCTGGTTTCAGAAATTGCTGCGCGACCTTCCGTCTCCGCCTCTGCACGAGACCATCCCGGGTTTTCACGACACGCCCCGTCGATTGGAGTACTTTGAGCAGGTCCTCCAGAGGGACGTGCGAAACCGCGCGAAACAGGCGGTGATCGAGATCGATTTCGTATTGGAGAACGCGGCGCTCTGTGCTGTCCTGCCCGATTTGGTGGGCAAGGGCGACTTCCCCATGCGTACTGCACACAACGACACGAAGATCAACAACGTCATGTTGGATGAGACTGCCGGGACAGGCGTCTGCATCATCGACCTCGATACTGTCATGCCCGGCTTGTCGGTCCATGATTTCGGAGACCTCGTCCGAACGGCATCCTGCCCGGCCGCAGAGGATGAGCGGGACCTCTCCAAGGTAGCCGTCGATGTGCCGCTGTTCGAAGCCTTGACGCAGGGTTTCGCCGAAGAGACGCGCCAGTGGCTCACGCCGGTGGAGAGGAACCACCTGGTCTTCGGCGCGAAGATCATCACCTTCGAGCAGATGATCCGGTTCCTGACGGATTACCTGGCCGGAGACCTCTACTACAAGGTGCATCGTGAAGGCCACAACCTCGACCGCGCCCGCACCCAGATGAAACTGGTGCAGTCGATCGTCGAGCAGGAAGAATCCCTGAACGGGCTCGTCCAAAGAGCCTTTCAAAACAATCCCGGAGGCGCGAATTGAAAGGAACAACCCATGTCGGCAAGACGTTGGAAGCAGGCTCTCGTCTGTTGGATAGTCTTCATCGGACTATCGGGGGTTGAGACCATGAGGGCGGAAGGCTCCATCGAGTACCCCGGCCCGGAGCCAGGAACGGCGAAGGCCTCCGCGCAGGATGGGGACATCCTTCTCTCGAACAACATCCTGGAATGTAAGTGGATGATTGTGGAGGGACGCCTCAGGCCCATGCACATCCTGAATAGGTCGTTCCCCGCTGTGTCGTTCCGGAGCAGCGAGTGTTTCGAATTGCTCCTGGCAGATGGGCGAGTCCTGAAGGCATCCGATCTCAAGATCGTGCGAGGCCCCCAGATCGATGGTCTCGGAGCAAAGAGCGCCGGCAAGCAGGTTCGCGTACTCCTGGCCACGCCCGATGACAGTCTTGCGATCCAGTGGCGTGCCGAACTGCGAGACGGGTCAAACTACGTGCGCCAGTACGTAGCCATCGCCCCGAAGACAGCCAATGCGGACTTGAGAGAGACGGTCCTCGTACAGTTGGACGGGCAGCATGCGACACCGGCAGGCACCCTCGACGGTTCCCCTGTCACCGTCGGCGACACGTACTTCTTCGCCTTCGAGCACCCGCTGTCCAAGGTCCGGACCCGTGATTCCAAGCTCGAATGCAGCTTGCCTCGAAGCATGCCATTGAAGCCGGGTGAGGAACAGACGTGCAGTTCCGTGATGGGCGTTGCCCCCCAGGGACAGCTTCGCCGGGCGTTCCTGTATTACGTCGAGCGGGAGCGTGCGCAGCCCTATCGACCCTTCCTGCACTACAACAGTTGGTATGATCTCGGCTACGGGCTGGGCAAGATACTCGAGCCGGACGCCCTGAAAGTAATCGACCTCTTTGGAAAGGAACTGATCGAGCAGCGACACGTGGTGATGGATTCCTTCGTTCCAGACGACGGGTGGGATGATCCTGCCTCGCTGTGGCGATTCCACGAGGGTTTCCCCAACGGATTCGCCACGCTGCAACAGCGGGCCCAACGGTACAAGTCCGGCGTCGGCGCCTGGCTGTCGCCCTGGGGCGGCTATGGAAAGGCCAAAGAGGAACGGATGAAATACGGCCGGCAGGAGGGTTTCGAGACGAACAAGACCGGCTTCTCGATGGCGGGTCCCCGGTACTACGCGAGGTTTCTGGACGCCTGCCTGGGGATGGTCCGGGACTACGATTTGAACTACTTCAAATTCGACGGGATCAGCGACGGCGGCACTCCGACCGGCGCGGCGGCAGGGTTCGAATCTGATGTCGAGGCCCTGTTGCGATTGATCGATGATCTGCGGCGGGCCAAACCGAGCTTGTTCATCAATGTGACGACAGGCACGTGGTCCAGCCCCTATTGGCTGTGGTATGCAGACTCCACGTGGCGATCGGGGGCCGACTGGAGCACGTGCGGCTGGGGCTCGAAGCGTCAGCAGCAGATCACCTACAGAGACGCGCAGACCTGGCAGAACGTCGTGAGCCGGGCTCCCCTGTACCCGATCAACTCGCTGATGACCCAGGGCGTCATGTTCGCCAACCACGGACTTCCCGATGAGGCGACCGGCCTGGTCGAAGACATCCACGCCTTCTTCGCCAGCGGCACGAACTGCCAGGAGCTCTACATCACGCCTTCCCTGCTGGATGCGCACACCTGGGATGTCCTGGCGGAGGCGGCAAACTGGGCAAGAGGAAACGCCGATGTGCTCGTGGACACGCATTGGATCGGCGGCGCGCCCGCCAAGGGGGAAGTCTACGGCTGGGCGTCCTGGTCGAAACGCAAAGGCATCCTGGCCCTGCGCAATCCTGCGGATGGGCCCGGCCGAATCGTCATCGACATAGGCGAAGCCTTCGAGCTACCCGAGGGAGCCGCCCGCAGATACTCTTTCAAGAGTCCATGGAAGAGCGACGCTTCGGCTGGAGAGATCAGGCTCTCCGCAGGTGAAGACCACACGTTCGAGCTGAGACCATTTGAAGTCCTGGTGTTCGATGCGACGCCGTTGTAGACGCAGGGCGTCTCTTACGGGCGGAAACTCTCGACGAGTCTCACCATCGTTTCGTAGTTCTTCGTTGTTCGTGCCGTAACCTGGCGGGCATTCGGAGAAGCGGAGGGCATCAGGACAAAACCCCTGCCCTGCCCGCGGGTACCGTCGAGAAGGGTCTGCTCGACCAGTCTCTTGAATTCCGCCGGTTCCATCGACTCGATATCGGAAAGCTCGATATTGCCGAAGAGGACCAGTCGCTCGCCGTAGACGCGCCGGACGAAATCGAGAGCGACGTCTCCATGGGGAGGCGGCTCGATCGGGTCTATGGCATCCGCGCCCATTTCACAGATCGCGTCCAGGACGGCACGAATCCGGCCGTGGCAGTGGATTCGGGCAAAACCACCGTGCTTCTTGATGGCTCGCACCATCGGCTCGGTATACCGCGCCACGTATTCCCGGAAGAGGCATGGGGGCAGGAAGGGCTCGGCCGCATATTCGGCGCCGTAGACGCGCCACAGATGGCCCGGGAAATCCCTGGACACCTGCTCGGTCCTGGCATAGAGAGACGGCGCGAGTTTCTCCAGGAGCCCGTGAAACCGCTTCGGCTCGGTCATAGCGACGGTCAGGAAATCCCCCATGTCGAAAAGCGAGGCCGCCGCACAGATGGGGTCTTCCGTATCGACCATGACGATGCCGCGATCCCCAATTCGGGCGTCCTCTTCGACGAGTGGGGCTACGTCGATCTGTTCCGCGAAGAATCCCGCAGGCAGTTGCAGATAGGCGTCCAGGTCCTCGACGCTCTTGAGGAGATGCTCCGTCGTCCAGACGGTATCGACCTGGGCATCGCGACGCGTCGTGGAAGAGAGCGTTCGACCCCCGGCACGGATTGTCACACGAGTGCAGTGCCATTCGCCCTCCACGTATTTGTGGAATTGCACGAGATCGCGGAATTCGTCGTTCTCAGCCTGCCTGGAGAGCGTCCGATAAGGGTCCCACGAGCGGGACCTCACGGCGCTTCGCATGCGGATCAGGTCGCTTCGCTCCTCGGCAAGCTGCAGGAGCGGCCGCCAGGAGGGGTCGTTGTAGACGTTGAACTCGTCCGGGTCGGAGGGATCGACGGCAAATCCACCCACCTCGTAGAAATTCACGGCGGGCCGGTCGACCGGGTCCCCCCGCAAGATCGCCATGAGTCGTTCGCGTCGCGTCACCCTAATTTTCCCTGGAAGACTGTTGTGGGTCAGGCTTGACCCTGCCCCAGGCAGGGATTATAGTCCTCTCGTCGACTCTCGACAAGAGGTTCCAAACGCCTCTCGACTCGCGGGCGTTTGTCGGTCCCAACCAGTTGTGGAGTATGCATCGATGACCAGTCTGACAGTGCTTGACGGCGGCATCATCGCAATCTACCTCCTGATCACCATGGTCGCCGGCGTGGCGATTCGCCGGTACGTCCGCAGGGTCGAAGATTTCATCGTCGCGGGAAGGGAGATGAACGTCTATCTGGGCATCGCCTCGCTCGCGGCCACCGAATTCGGCATCGTGACGTGCATGTATGCCGCTCAGAACGGCTTCGACAAGGGTTTCGCCGGGGCAGTCCCGGGCCTGCTGACCTTCGCGGCCATGTTCCTCGTAGGCTGGACGGGTTTCTGCATCAAGCCCCTCCGCGATTCCGGCGTGATGACGATTCCGGAACTCTTCGAGAAAAGATTTGGTCCTCGCGTGCGATGGGCCGCCGGCGTGGTCATCGTGCTCGGGGGGCTCCTGAACATGGGCGTGTTCCTGAGGATGGGCGGCGACTTTCTGGTGAATGTGGCCCACCTCGACCCGAAGTACCTGGAAGTCATGATGACCGCGCTGCTGGTGGGCGTCGCGACCTACACGATCCTCGGCGGCATGCTCTCGGTCCTCGTCACCGACTTTCTCCAGTTCGTCGTCATGAGCGCCGGCCTGATCATCACGACGTTTCTCATTCTGGGGAAGGTGGGCTGGGGTACGATGGTGGACGCAGTGGAGACACATCACGGCGCAGGCGGATTCAACCCGTTCGCCAATCCGACCATGGGCTGGTCATACGTGATTTTCAACACGCTGCTCAACACGGCGGCCGTTCTCACGTGGCAGACGCAAATCGCCCGTGTCCTGTCGGCAAAGGACTCCGCGACCGGCCGGAAGGTCTATACTCGCACCTCGTTCTTCTTCGTCGCCCGCTGGCTGATCCCGGGACTCTGGGGAATCGCGGCCCTCGCGCTGCTCACGCCGGAGCAGATGCCTCAGGACAGCATCCTGGCTATGCCCAGAATGCTTGGCATCGTCCTGCCGGCGGGGTTGATGGGCCTGCTCATCGCCGCCATGCTGGCCGCCGACATGAGCACGGACGCATCCTACATGCTCACCTGGAGCAGCGTGATCTACAACGACATCCTGGCGCCGTTCCGCAAGACGAAATGGTCGGAGAAGAAGGGCCTGCTCTGGAACCGCATGATCGTCGCACTGATCGGCGTGTTCCTCCTGATTTACGGCCTATGGTACAAGATCGAGGGGGACGCCTGGACGTACCTGGGCATCACCGGCACGATCTACTTGTCCAGCATGTCCACCCTGCTGATCGCCTGCTGCTACTGGAAACGCGCGAATAGCTGGGGCGCTGCGGCGGCGATCCTCTTCGGGGCGATTGGGCCCGTCGCCACGCTCATTCTGCAAAAGGTCGGTCCGTGGACGGCTTGGGTCAAGGAGAACGAGGCGTCCTGCATGATCGCAGTCTACGCAATCACGGCGGTCGCGATGGTTGTCGGATCGCTGCTCAAACCTCAACCTCGGGGCTCCACAGAAGGAGAGATGTCATGACGGCTATCCTCGACGGCATCCTGGCGATGCTGAAAGACCACTGGTTCTGGGGAGCGACCACCATCGTCTGCCTCGCCTGGTACTCGACGATCACCATATACGTGGCCATCAGAGGCGCCGCCGACATTCGAAACATGCTTCGAAGACTGTCCGATGGGAAGCCCGGGGCCGATGCATGAAACGTGATGCCGACGTCATGCGATCCCGTGACGTCACACAGGGCCGCCCAGGAAGCCCTCATGGAAGAACACGGGCTTATAGCCATGGTCTGTGACCCACTGGAGTGCGGCGTCGAGCCTCTTGAAGTGGTCCGGGACGTAGTTCGAGTAGAACGGCCAGAAGTATTGCTCGTGGGTGAACAGGTCCATGATCTCCGCGTGGTTGGGGTCGGCCGCCAGAGGTTCCAAGGTGGGCACGATCTGATCCACGGGCGTGTTGTTGCAGACGATGTCCACTCGCGAGAACACGATGCCGCTCTCGAAATCCATGAGTGCATCGTGCCGGGAGAGATACTCTGAGCGGGCATCGTCGAAGAGGTAATTGACGTCATAGACCCCGTTCTGCAGGCGGAAGTATCCGCTGAGCGCCCGCACGCCCCGCTCATACAAAGGCTTCAGGGCACTCGGCTGCACCATGCCCCAGTGGATGACCGTCGGAGGGGTATACGTCTGCTCGCCGGCAAAGCGAATGATCTGCTCGGCGACCTGATCCAGTTCGGCGATCAACTGAGTCGGCGACGCGTTCTGGTAGGGCCGGTCGGGCAGGTTGGCGTGGGCGTGAAACGCCAGTCGAAGCCAATCGGCGTTGTCCTGCCACTGGCCCTTGTAGCGGTCGGGAAACTGGGGCAGGTCGAAGCCGTCCTCGGTCGTGTAATAGATGTTCAGCACAAAGCGGGTTCCGTACTTCGCATGGAGGTCGCGAAGACCCTTGAGATAGAAGCAGTCGAAAAGCGATGGGTACTTCTGGCGGGCGACATCCCGTAAGAAGAAGCTGTTGTCATCGATGGAGAACCGATATCGGGGCTGCGAATACCGGTCCCAGACGACCCGCACGCGGTGCTCCTGCCGGCCCAGGCTGCCCTCTGCCACAGCGGTGATCTGGGTATCCTTCTGCTGAAGCACGATATCAGCTCGGAAACTCGTCCCCTCGCGCTGCGCCGATACGCCGTTCACAACCACCGAATCCTGTGCCGGCGCCTGGCCGGACACGCAGATCTTCAGGCCGCCGTCCTTGAGTTCGCCGTGCCTGCGATTCAGCACGGCGCCATGAAACGGCTCATCGATTCTCATCGCCGGTCCCGGTTGTCCCAACGTCTCGGAGTTTCGCAGAACGACTCCCGCCACGCCTGCTGCCGCCTGCAGGAACAGCCGTCGTGTGGCCATCACCTTTCGCATGATCAGCCTCCCATCTTCTCTTCTCCATCGGATGCCGTGCTGTGCGCACTGGCCCCCTAAAGGCGCGCAGAGCCCACGTGCCAGAGAATAACGCATCGGCAACAGCGTGTACAGCGTGGAGTGCACGCTACCCAGCGAATACAGGCCCGCTTCTGCTTGCATTCCCCTTCGTATCTTGACGGGAACCCCACGGGTCCCACCGTGGTCCCGTGGCGCGCCAAACGCGGCTGCAACTTGAACCTGCCGCGTCACCGTGCTATCATCGCCACAAGTGCAGTGCGGTTCCTGTCGCTGCGCCGTTATCGGCAGCGTGTGCCACACAACTACTTGATCCGGAGAAAAGCCCTATGAAACTGACCTCTTGGATGATCGTCGCCACCCTTGTGCCTTTCACGCTTGCCGTGGCGCCTGCGGAGAGGGTGGATCCGCTGAAAGGCACGGCTGACCCTTGCGATGAGACTCTCTGGTACGACGGCAGACTCCTTCTGGTGGAGGGCAGGGGTTGGGAGAATACCGAATCGTTCTACGACCGGCTGCCCGCCGTAGCGAAAGACAAGGTCCGCGATCCGGTCTGGAGTCTCAGTCACGATAGCGCCGGGATGTGCCTCCGTTTCCTGACCGAGGCAAGCTCTGTCAGGATTCGCTGGACGCTGCGCGACGGAAACCTGGCCATGCCTCATATGCCGGCCACCGGAGTGAGCGGGATAGACCTGTACGCGAGGATCGATGATGGCCCGTGGGAGTTCGTGGGAAATGGGCGACCCGGTTCCGTGTCGAACGAGGCATCCTTCCGCATAAGTGCAGGCGCGGAATGCCTGTTGTACCTGCCTCTGTACAACGGAGTGGAGTCCCTCACGGTCGGAGTCCCCAAGGACAAGACGATGTCGAAACCCATCGAGTCTCCCGGAAAGTCGAAGAAGCCGATCGTGTTCTATGGCACTTCCATCACGCAGGGCGGATGCGCATCCCGTCCGGGCATGGCCTGCACGGCCATCGTCAGAAGACAGCTTGACATGCCCATCGTCAACCTGGGCTTTTCTGGAAACGGCAGAATGGAGCCGGAGATGGCGGATCTTCTGGCCGAGTTGGACCCCGCAGTGTATGTCCTGGACTGCCTGTGGAACATGAGCCCTGCGGAGGTGTCCGAGCGGGTGGGACCCTTTGTCAAGAAGCTCCGTGGGGTCCGGCCGAGCACGCCGATCCTCCTGGTGGAAGACTCCAGCGTCAGGAATGCCACGCCGACCGAGAAAGGCGCAATTCTCCGTCGGGTTCATGAAGACCTGAAGGCTGAAGGGATCAGAGACCTGCATTTCCTGTCCAATCAAGACATGCTGGGAACAGATGGAGACGGCACCGTCGACGGCTGTCACCCCAACGACGTAGGAATGATGCGTCAGGCAACTATGTTCACCAGGTCCCTGGCGACGATACTGGATATCCCTGCACACAGAGGTTCTAACCAGCAGACCGGGGAGTAATCGCCGAGGGACGGGGTTCCCCGTCGTCACCAAACTCAACTCGCAGGAGACCGGGCCTTTCCCTGAACGGGGCGTCTTGATCGTTGCCGAAGAAGGTGCTCCACCACTGTCCCTCCGCATCTCTGAAGAACATGTTGTGCCCTCCATGCGGCACCGCCAGGTAACGGTTTCCGTAGGGACCGTGAAGATCCCGGGAACTGGCGACATAGCAGTGATAACGACCCTCGATGAAGTCCGCACAAGACAGGTAATAGCGGTTGTCTGCCTTGAAGAGGAACGCCCCCTCGAAACCAACCTGGGCGGCATTGGCCGGTTTCAGGAGCCTGGGTTCCTCAGCCAAGCCACTCATATCGTCTTTCATGCGCGCGATCTTGCCGTTCTGGTAGACAAAGTACACCGTGCCGTCATCATCCCGAAAGAGGGAAGCGTCTATCTCGCCGGTGAGCGGGCCGTCGGTTTTGATATCCACGTAAGGCCCCTCCGCCTTGCCGGTGGAGCTCTTGAGTATCCCGGTGCCCTCGTAGTTCACACAGTAGGCGATCCAGAAGGTGCCGTTGAAGTAGTGAATCTCCGGCGCCCAGATCGCCTGATTCTCCCCCTGTTTCTTCTGCCAGGTCGTGTCTTTCTCGAACGACCAGACGAGGTCCAGCGGCTCCCAGGTCTTCCTATCCCGCGATTTCCACACGCGGATGCCCTGGTTCGTCTTCCACCAGGTCGGATGACCGGTGGTGCCCGTGAGGTAGTACGTGCCGTCGGGACCGAGGCAGATGCACGTGTCTCGAAGCGGATGGTCGAACAGCGGCTGGAGACGATTCACGCCGGGGGCCCCCGTGAGCTTGCGGATGAACGCGACCTCATCGGCGTTCTTTGGTGAGCCATCGGGGCGCAGCAGATCGTGGAACCACACTTGCGGTTCGGGCGCGTCTTTCGGCGAGCCCCAGGGATACTGGCATTGGGTGCGGCCGTTGACCAATCCCCAGTTGTAGCAGGCGACTTTCTCCTGCTTGAACAGAGGCAGTTCCGTCTCATACTTGCTGCCCAGCGTCCGCGCCATCCATTCAGTGCAAATCACCGGACGATGGAGCTTCTGGAGGTCGGCAATGCGACCCTTCATCGCATCCCGGTTCCCATAGAGATGGAAACTGATCACATCCGAGAACTCGATCTGCCTGTTGCTGATCTCCTTGGGCCCACCCCATACGCCGATGGTCAAAGGCTGAGAGGGTCTGGCCTGGCGAGCCCAATCGAACGCCGCCTCGACCAGAGGCAGGCTCTTGTTCCCCATCCCGGAGTTGCCCGGCTCGTTGTACAGGTCCCACAACACGATCCGATTGTCGGTTCCGTAACTCGCGACCATGTCCTTCACGTACTTCTCGATGTCCGGCCATGCAGACCTGTCCATGACAAGCCTCAGACCGGGACTCGGCACCCAGCGGGCGTTTGACGTTCCCGGCACCGGGTCGTCCTGCTTTCCCAGGTAGGGGTCGCGACCGGCATCGAAGGCACAATCATCGAAGAGAACCGGCATCACGCTGATCCCGTGTCTCTCTGCAATCGCCAGAAAGCGGTGGAACCGATTCTTAAAGCCCGCCGGGTCCTGTTTCCAGACGATGTACTGGATGAACACGCGGCAGGAGTTGTAGCCGAGTCCTTCGGCCCAAGCCAGCTCACGATCCATGGTTTGGGCGTCGAAGGTCTCCGCCTGCCACATCTCGGTGTCGTTCACAGCGGTGCTGGGCACGAAATTACAGCCGAAGAACCACGGCTGTCCTGCGTACCATTCCCAGGCTCTTTCCTCAGACCATCTGGCGCCCGGATCCGGGAGTCCGGCGGGAAGCCGTCCCACCATCCCAAACAGCATGACGCACCCGGCAACACCCCATGCGATCGTTCTTGTCGTCGTGGCCCCATTCATCATTTCGCTCCACCGCTCGTGGCTCCCACGAGAATCATGTTCTCTTCGACGGGGTGAATCGGTTCCACCCGCACTGCGCCGAACGGTTGTCCCATTCTATCGAGATTCGGCGTCCTTCGGAAGAACTCCCTTGGAAAGCAGAGATGGACTGTGGTATCCTGGAAACCTGATCAGGCCACAGACCATCGGCATGGCGGCATCGCACCCTTCGCCTGAAGGCGTAGCAGCAAGGAGGACACGGCATGAGTGGCATCTTCGGCGTGGTGTCAAAGGGGAATTGTGCGGAAACCCTGTTCTACGGGACGGACTATCACTCCCATCTCGGTACGCAGTTCGGCGGCATGGCTGTCCTGGGGGAAGGATTCACCCGCCAGATCCATGACCTCAGTCAGAGCCAGTTCAAATCGAAGTTCTTCCCGGACCTGATCCGGATGCAGGGCAACAAAGGGATCGGCGTCGTCAGCGCCCTGGACGAGCAGCCCATTTACCTGAACTCGCGATTTGGACCATTTTGTCTGGCCACCAGCGGCTTCGTGGAGAACTCGGAAGAACTTGCGGCCGGAATGTTGAAGAAAGGAGCGTCCTTCAGCGAGGTCAGCCCCAGGGGTGTGAACACCACGGAACTGATGGCCAAGCTGATCACGCAGGGCACGGATCTGGTGGACGGAATCGAGCGGGCCTTTGACGTGATCGAAGGTTCATGCTCACTCGTGCTGCTGCACAGGGCCGGGATTTATGCCGCCCGAGATCGATTCGGATACGTGCCCCTGATCGCAGGAAAGGGTCCCAGGGGATGGGCCGTAACCACGGAAACCTGTGCCTTTGCGAACCTGGGTTTCGACGTCGTCAAGTACATGGAGCCCGGGGAAGTCGTCCTGCTCAACGAAGACGGAATCGTGCAGAGACGGCCGGGCCGGGGAAAGACTCACCAGATCTGCGCCTTCCTGTGGATCTACACCGGTTTTCCCGCTTCGAGCTACGAGGGGATCAACGTCGAGATCGTCAGAGAACGGTGCGGACGATATCTCGCGAAGCAGGACGGCGATATCTGCGCCGATCTCGTGACGGGAGTCCCGGATTCCGGCTTGTCCCATGGCCTGGGATACGCGATGGAGTCACGGATTCCCTTCCGACGGCCCCTGGTCAAGTACACCCCCGGCTATGGCCGAAGCTATACGCCCCCCTCTCAACAGACGCGGGACCTGATCGCCCGGATGAAACTCATCCCGATCCGGGAGGTCATCGACGGCAATCGGATCGTGATCTGCGAGGATTCCATCGTGAGAGGAACACAGTTGAAGAGTTTTACGATAGACAAGCTCTGGGGTTGCGGCGCCAAAGAGATCCACGTCCGGCCGGCGTGCCCCCCTCTGATGTTCCCCTGCGTCTTCGACCTGTCCACCCGCTCGATTGGCGAACTGGCCGCCCGCAGGGCGATTCGAAGCCTCGAAGGCCACGATTTGGCCGATGTGTCGGAGTACGTGGACCCCGAGTCCCCGAAGTACAGGCAAATGGTGGATTGGATCACCAAGGACCTGGGAGTCACGACGCTTCGTTATCAAACCGTGGACGACATGGTCAGTGCGATCGGTCTTCCACGGCAGAAGCTCTGTCTGTATTGCTGGACCGGACAATGCCCCAAGGCAGCATGTCCGCGCGCGGCATTTGACATCGTCGAGATGATGAAATCATCAACCAGGAAGAAGCCCGTGAAGGATGACGTCGATCAACAGCAACTCTGGTGAGCCGCGCGGCATCATGGAACGACAATCCTGTCTCCGTGGACGCTCCTGGGGCTATTGCCGGGTCGAGACTGTGCCCCAGTCCCTGCCAAGAACCGCGAGATCATCAGAATCCACTATGTGGTCGCCATTGAGGTCCGCATCCGGATCATTCGGATCCGCATGCTGAAGCCAATCCTCACACAACGCTGACAGGTCCTGTGCATCCACATCTCCATCACTGTCTATGTCTCCCTCAATCGCGGCGCTGTGCAGAAGGATCAGCTCAATGCCCTCGCCGGTCCCGAGGTTTCGTGAATACTGCTTGCTGGTTGCGTCGTCCCAGTGCTCATGGACACCCAGACTTCCAAGACGGACCAGATCACGGGGATGGTCGGGATCGTAGAAGGTCCCCGAACACGGATCGTTGGCCAATGCCGCTTCATGGAGATAATCTTCAGCCCCCCCTTGCATGTCATACTTCGCACTGGGAGAGTGCCCGTATCGGACGACATCGGGCCATTCAGTTTTCACAAAATCATACCCCACCGAGTCGATCGCGACCGGGTCCTGAGAGGCGAGAACGCTCGACGGCCAGTCGCCGTTGAACGGCGGCATGTTCCACTTGTACGGACGGGCCTCCCAATAGTAGCCGCCGAAGAGCCCGTCAATCAGGTAGAGAACCGTCTTGCCCCCGAGTTCCCAATGCCCCATGAGATCCACCAGGGCCCGGTAGTGCCCCATCCCCGGGCTCCAAGGGGGATTCTGGCCGGCGTTCGGCAGGCTGTAGTGCATGTTGTAGTAGTCCAGGTAGTTGCCATCCCCGGGCAGGCCGGGGAGCTCCGACCTGAGATAGCCGGCCGGTGTCCTCACAAGCGATCCGTAGTGATTCTTGGCGCAGAGCGTCACGCCGGAGGAATGTCCCTTCAGAATGGCGAAATTGATGATATAGCTCGCTTCTGCGAATGCGGTCGGTATGTAATCGCGCACTTTCCCGGCTGCGTCGGCCGTGCTCCAGTACATGGGAACATCCGAGAACTCCGCCCGGGTCCGGCCGGAACCGCCGTAGTTATCCAGGTAGTGTACGTTCGGAAACTCCGGATGCAGCATGTTCCAGTAGTAGTTCGGGATCATCCCCGTCGGATCGCCAATGGTGATATCATTCTGATCGACGCCGACAGTGTTCACCAATTGGCGCAGCACCGCGAGTGTCATCTGGGGCGAGTTGTCGATGCGATTCATGACGCTCGGTTTCTTGTCATACGTAGTCGGATTGACATCGCCTCCTGCGGCGTTGCAGGTGGTAAGGTTGATCTTGATGGCAATCTTCTCGCCTGCCTGATAGCCCACGTCTCCATTGCCTCGGCTGATGTTGAAATGCCTGAAGATCGCGTCCCAGGCGGACGCATCGGAGGCCCTGCCCGCCACGCCCCGAATTGCCTGGGAGACCATCCTCTCTACCACCACCGAGTCTGTGTGGCCGTCCTGCCACCAGTGTTCCGGCGAGCTGTAACCGTCCCAATCCGTGGCGTTCGGATCGTAGACCCAGACGACCCGCCCGGGATGAATCCCCTTGGCTTCGCCGATCGGCCCGTGGGGCTCCCCCGGCTCGCCTGTTTGAGTCAGACGGCCGGGAAGATCGGCCAGCGACGTGATGCCCATCACGGCTACCGTGACTAAGCAGATGCCCCCAAGCACGACGCGAGATTCCCTCACCAGTCGCCTGAACCTTCCGGACACGGTGATGGAGGTCACAAGAGTGGCAAGCCAGACGACGAATCCAGAGGCCAACGGCATGGCGACGCGCTGACAGGGATACGTCGCACGGGAGGGTTTCGGGATGACGCGGATCAAGAACCAGACAAGCGCCAACAGCCCGGCGACGGGAAAGACCCACTTCACCCAACGACGCCTCGGCCGATGCCCCGGACACTGGCGGTGGCTACAAGATGCCGTCCATTTCGTCTGCATAGTCCTTTCCTCCCGGAATCGCGGCTGCTCTCCCACGGCCGACACCCTGATTATACAACAGCCGCCGTGCAGATCGCGAAATATTCGCACAACAATAGATCCTTGCCGACAGACAGTGGCGTCATGCGCCTCGTTGCGGTAGTATGGTACCCGATGAGCTCGGTGGCATGACACAACAGATGTGAAGGGGTGCGCATCATGATGAAGCTGGGCATGCACGTGGATAACTGGCGTCATTTCGACGTTTCCTATCAGGTCCCCTGTCAGTTCGCCAAGGATCACGGCCTGGAGTATGTCGAGTTTGGCACGATTGACGGAGATTACTTCATCCAGGCCCTGGGGTTCAGTCCGCACATACCGCTTCACTCGGATCCGCTCCAGTTGAAGCGATATCTGGATTCGCTCGGATTGAAGATGTCGCAGCTCGATGCGGCGTATCCGATGTCTTCGCCCGAAGGCCAATACCGAGGCGTCGGCTACACGCTTCGCGCGATCCAGTTCGCCAAGGCCGTCGGCTGCCCCTGCGTGGACACCACCGACGGCGCCCGCAAGCCCGCGGGATACACCGACGATGAAGTCATGGCGCTTATCAGGCAGTACTACCGGGTCGTGCTGGAATGGGCCGAGAGGTATGAAATCATCATCAATATCGAGCCGCATGGCCCCTACACGACCAACCCGGACACGATGGAACAAATCCTGGGCTTCTTCGACTCGCCCTACCTCAGAATGAATCTCGACACAGGCAATACGTTCATCGCCGGCCAGGATCCCGTCAAGTTCCTCCGGCGGTTTCGACACAAGCTGTCCCACTGCCACATCAAGGACGTCAGCGAGGCGTTGGCGAGAGCGGCGAGAGGCCAAGAGACAGGGATCGCGTCGTCCGTAGTGGCCATTGGCGAGGGCGTGAACGCCGAGAACATCGCAGGTTGCATCGAAGTATTGAAGGAGACCCGATGGGATGGAGTTCTCTCCATCGAGTCCGAGGCAGCCCCCGGCAAGATCGAGCAGAGCATCGAGTGGCTGCGGAAGGAGATCGCCCGTTAGTCTGAGCCAGGAGGCAGGTCATGAATCAAAGGGATTCCGACTCGAGCCGATCTGCGCGAGATTCCCAGAATGCCGAAAACGATCTGAGGACCGGAGCCGCCCGGCAAGGATGGGGGGAACAAAGGGCGCAGCGCCTCAACGCACGATTGCGGGCCATCCGGAATGTCAATCAGCTCATCGCCAGGGAAAAAGACTGCGACCGGTTGCTCCAGGGCACATGCGCGAGACTCAACGAGACGGGTGGTTACCCAAGTTGCTGGATCATGCTCCTGGATGACTCGCACACGCCAACCCATACGGCTGAAGCAGGCGCGGGCGAGGCTCTCCGGTCCCTGGCGGAACGAATCCGGCGTGGCGAGGTGAGTCCCTGTGCGTCAAGGGCTCTATCCCAGGCGGGTGTCCTGGTGGTCGAGGACCCTGCCTCCGTCTGTGGCGATTGCCCGCTGGCTCCCGGGTGCGCGGGGCGCAGGATCATGGCTACCCGCCTGGCATATGGGGGAAACGTCTTCGGTCTGATGGGCGTATCGCTCAGTGGCGACTGCACCGCTGAAAGCGAGGAACTGACGCTGTTCGAGGAGGTCGCCTCAGACGTGGCCTTCGCTTTGCACAGCCTTCGACTGGAGGAGGAGCGCCAGCGGGCCCAGCGGGCACTCCTCCTGGAGCAATCCCGCCTGGAGGCCCTCCTGCGACTCGGGCAGATGGCAACAGCTTCCGTGCAGGAAATCACGGACTTCGCCTTGGAGGAAGCAGTTCGACTCACCGAGAGCACGATCGGCTACCTGGCGTTCATGAATGAGGACGAGACGGTTCTCACCATGCATTCCTGGTCGAAAACGGCCATGAGACAATGCGCCATGATCGACAAGCCGATTGTCTATCCCGTGGAAACCACAGGCCTCTGGGGGGAAGCGGTGCGGCAGCGGAAGCCCGTCATCACCAACGACTACGCCGCTCCGGATGTGCAAAAGAAGGGATATCCGGCAGGCCACGTCCAGGTGACCCGTCACATGAACATCCCCGTCTTCGATGGCGAACATATCGTCGCGGTCGCCGGCGTCGGGAACAAGAACGCGCCCTATGACGAATCGGATGTGCGGCAACTGACGCTGCTGATGCAGGGCATGTGGCGACTCCTCCAACGCAGACAGGCGGACCAGGCGCTGCGAGAAGCGAGAGAAGAGCTGGAACTGCGTGTCCAGGAACGTACGGTCCAGCTCGCTCGGGCCAACGAGGAATTGAGGGAAGAAATCGCCGAACGCCAACAGGCGAAGAAGGAAACCGAGGACTCGTGGGCCTTGTACTTGTCCCTCGTGGAGAATCTGCCCGTTCATGTGCTGCGCAAGGATCGCGAGGGCCGATTCACGTTTGCGAGCCGGTCCTTCTGCGATCTGCTCGGCAAGCAGCTCGCGGCGATCCTGGGCAAGACCGACTTCGATTTCTATCCCGAAGAACTGGCGCAGAAGTACCGGCAGGACGACCGGCGAGTGCTGGAGAGCGGCGAACTGCTCGATACGGTGGAGGAGAACAAGAAGGACGGCAAAACCCGTTACGTTCAAGTGATGAAATCCCCCGTGCGGGACGCCGGCGGCGCGATCGTGGGCGAGCAAGTCATCTTCTGGGATGTCACCGATCGCAAACATGCCGAGGAGCAGTTGCAGACCGCCAAGAAGGCCGCGGAGGTCGCCAGCCAGGCGAAGAGCGAATTCCTGGCGACCATGAGCCACGAGATCCGCACTCCGATGAATGGCATCATCGGAATGATCGATCTGCTGCTGAACACCCAGCCGACCGTGCAGCAACGCATGTATCTCGGTCTGGCCGGCCAGTCTGCTCAGACCCTGCTGCGCCTGTTGAACGACATCCTGGACTTCTCCAAGATCGAGGCGGGCAAGCTGGAGCTGGAATCGGTGGGCTTCGCGCTGCGCGATACACTGGGGGATACCCTGCACACGCTCGCGGGACGCGCCTCGGAAAAGGGCCTGGAACTGACGTACCACATCCCACCCGACATTCCGGACAATCTGGTCGGAGATCCCGGACGCATTTGCCAGGTCATGGTCAACCTCGTGGGCAACGCGATCAAATTCACCGACCAGGGTGAGATTGGCGTGAGCGTGAACATGGAGTCGCTCGCCGAGGACCGTGTGCTTCTGCATTTCGCGGTCAAAGACACGGGACCCGGCATCCCCCCGGACAAACAGGAGATGATCTTCGAGGCGTTCCGCCAGGCGGACAGCTCCATGTCGCGCCGGTATGGAGGCACGGGTTTGGGATTGACGATCTCGTGCCGCCTGGTGGAGCTGATGAACGGCCGCATTTGGCTCGAGAGCGAGATGGGAAAAGGCAGCACGTTCCATTTCACCGCCGCCATTTCTCTGCAGAAGGATCGTCCGATGAAGCCGGCGGCGCCCGAGCTGGCGACGTTGCAGGGGTTGCGAGTGCTGGTTGTGGACGACAACGAGACCAATCGCCTGATCCTTGCTGAAATGCTGGGCAACTGGCGAATGAAACCGACCGCAGTGAACAGCGGCCAAGCGGCGCTGGCGGAGATGAACCGGGCAGCGAAGACTGGTGAACCGTTCCGCCTGGCGTTGCTGGACGCGATGATGCCCTGCATGGACGGTTGGACGCTGGCGGAGCAGATCAAACAAAACCCTGGTCTGACGGAGACTTCGCTCATCGTACTATCGTCGGCCGGGAATCCCGAGGGCAGCGCCCGTTGTCGAGCGATCGGAATCGCCCATTGCCTGATCAAGCCGGTGAAACAATCCGAGCTGCTGGACTCGATCGCGGCGACTCTCGGCGTCGCCACGGCCGAGGAACCGACGCCTCAGGCTCCCGCGCCGGAGCGTCCCGACCACGTCACGCCGCTGCGCATCCTGCTCGCGGAGGACGGATTGGTGAATCAGAAGGTGGCGGTGAGTCTGCTGGAACAGCGTGGACATGGGGTCACGGTCGCCAACAATGGCCAGGAGGCCCTCGCCGCATTGGATCGAGAGTCATTTGATGTCGTGCTCATGGACGTGCAGATGCCCACCATGGACGGATTTGAGGCGACCGCCCGCATCCGCGAGAAGGAAGAGGGGTCCGGCCTGCACATCCCCATCATCGCGATGACCGCGCATGCGATGAAGGGAGACCGGGAACGATGTCTGGCCGCGGGAATGGATGACTACATCGCCAAGCCGATTCGCGCGAAGGAATTCTATGAAATCGTTGAGGGGATGGCTGCCGATGCGCGTGGACAACAGCCACGGAGTCCCCAGAACGGGGATGAAGATGGCAGGGACCGGGCCCGCTTGCTCGAGTCCGTTGGGGGAAGTGTCGAGACCTTGAAGGAACTGGTGGACCTGTTCGCCGTCGAGTCTCCAAAGCTGATGAAGACAATGCGCGACGCCATCACGCGACAGGCTCCCTCTGAGCTTCAGCGAGCCGCTCATACGCTCAAAGGCTCCATTCAAGTCTTTGGGGTCACGCGTCCTGCCGAGGCAGCGATGCGTCTCGAAACCATGGGCAGAAAGGAGGATTTGACCGGCGCGGAGGAGGCATGGTCGACACTCGTGAAGGAAATCGAGCGGCTGATGTCGATGCTGTCTGGTTTCCGGGAGTCGTGAACGGGTCAACCACACTGGCAAGTGGAGACGCCCCATGAAGGTGCTGATCGCGGATGACGATCCCATGTGGCGAAAATTGCTGGACCAGAATGTCCGCCGGTGGGGCTATGAAGTCGTAACGGCGGAAGACGGCCAACAAGCCTGGGAAATTCTCCAGGAAAACGAGGCGCCGCGAATCGCGATTCTGGATTGGCAGATGCCCCAACTGGATGGGGTGGAGATTTGCCGTCGCATCCGGCGCAGCCTCAATCTCCCCTTTGTCTACACCATCATCCTGACCGGCCGGGGCGCTCGGGAAGACATGGTCGCCGGCCTGGAATCCGGGGCGGACGACTACATCGTGAAACCCGTGGACCTGGCGATTCTCCGCAGCCGTCTGACGGCCGCCGTGAGGATCGTCCAGGCGGTCCCGCCGCCACGACAGATCCCCGGCTACGAGTTGTTGGGCCGACTGGGGGCCGGCGCGATGGCCACGGTGTACAAGGCACGACAGGTCAGCCTGGATCGAGTGGTCGCTGTCAAGATCTTGCCCAAGAATTCCAGCCAGAAGCCCGAGTTTGTGCAACGGTTCTACGCCGAGGGGCGAGCCGCCGCAAAGCTGAACCACCCCAATATCGTCGCGGCGCTCGACGTCGGCCGCCATGGAGATACGCATTACTTCGTCATGGAATACGTCGAAGGACACACGGTCTACGAGCATCTGGTCAAGGAAGGACCCTACAGCGAAGCGGAGGCGCTGGCCATCGGCATTCAGGTCGCCGCCGCGTTGGAGCACGCGCACCATGCAGGACTCGTTCACCGGGACGTCAAGCCGAAGAACATCCTGATCACGAAGACCGGCGTGGCGAAGCTGGCGGACATGGGCCTGGCGCGGGCCGTCAGCGACCGCGAGGCGGCGGAAACCGAGGCAGGCAGAGCCTTTGGAACGCCCTACTACATTTCGCCCGAACAGATTCGCGCCGATATGGACATCGACTACCGGGCCGACATCTACAGCCTCGGAGCCACCCTCTACCACATGGTTACGGGCAAGGCCCCGTTCGAGGGTCCGGATGTCGCCGCCGTGCTGCGGAAACACCTTCGCGAGCCTCTGGTCCCGCCGGATCACATCAATCCCGCGTTGACCACCGGCATGAGCGAAGTCATCGAGCTATGTATGGCCAAAAACCCGGCCAAACGCTATGCCACGACCACCGATCTGATCGAAGACCTCCAGGCGGTGGCCGACGGTCGGGCAACGGCACAGGCACACAAGCTCCTGGCTCATTCCGAGTTGGCGAAATTGGACCAGGGGGCCGACACGGATGCGGGCGACACGACCGTAATACTGGACAGGAAATCCATCGTCACTACGCCCCTGTTTTGGATCGCCGTGGTGGGCTGGGTCCTTGCGGGAGCGCTGCTCGTCCTGGCCATCATACTGTCCCGCTGAAGCTGGCGCTGAGGGCACGTCGGATGGGAAGAGGCATAGACGCCGTGCCGCCTTGCGTGTATAGTTGTCGACGCGTTGAAGCTCAGGGCCGATTACGAATGACCGGCCGGTTGCGGGTCGCAAGAGCCAGGGGCAGGAGGTACTCCGATGTCGAAACAACAGATCAGCAGACGTCACTTTCTGGCGGCCGCCACAACGGCCGCTGTCACAATCGTGCCGAGGCGCGTTCTCGGCGGTTCCCAGCACACCCCGCCCAGCGAAAAGTTGAATGTCGCAGGCATCGGCGTAGGCGGCATGGGCAAGAGCAATCTGAGCCAGCTCGAGAGCGAGAATATCGTGGCCTTGTGCGACGTGGATCACGCGTACGCGGCGGAGACATTCAAGAAGTACCCGCAGGCAAAGGTCTACACCGACTACCGCGAGATGCTGGACAAGGACAGGAGCATCGATGCCGTGATGATCGCCACGCCGGACCACACGCACGCGGTGATCTCCATGGAAGCGATGAGGCGGGGCAAACACGTCTACTGCCAGAAACCGCTCACCCATGACGTATACGAAGCGAGGATGCTGGCCAAGGCGGCACGAGAAACCGGCGTGACCACGCAGATGGGCATTCAAGGCCATTCCGGCGAAGGCATCCGGCTGATTCGCGAGTGGATCGAGGACGGCGCCATCGGAGAGGTCCATGAGGTCGATGCCTGGTGCAGTCTGTCCTACTATCCGTTCGGCCACGCCTACTGGAGTTCCAGATGGAATCGTCGGCCTGAAGATACGCCGCCCGTGCCGGCAACGCTGAATTGGGACCTGTGGCTGGGTCCCGCCCTGCAGCGCCCCTACCATCCGGCGTATCATCCGGGAGTCTGGCGGTGCTGGTGGGATTTTGGATGCGGAATGATGGGGGATCGCGGCGCTCACACCCTCGACCCTGTTGTCTGGGCGCTGGAGCTGGGCTATCCCACGAGCATAGAGGCCACTTCACTGGACCTGAACCCGGATACGCATCCCATCGCATCGATTGTGACGTACCAGTTCCCGGCCCGCGAAGGGTTCCCCCCTCTGAAGCTGACGTGGTATGACGGCCTTCGCGCGCCGCGACCGCCGGAGCTTGAGGACGGCCGGCAGTTTGGGCATACGGAAGGCGGCGCACTGTTCAGGGGGACGAAGGGCAAGCTGGTCGGCGGAGTCTACGGAGAGAGCCCGCGATTGATCCCCGAGAGCAGGATGAAGCAGTACAAGCTGCCTCCCCGAACAATACCCCGTGTGGGAGATTCCCATGAACAGGATTGGGTTCGAGCCTGCAAGAACGGGCAGCGGGCCGGCGCCGACTTCGAGTATTCCGCCCTGCTCACCGAAATCTGCCTGCTCGGCAATGTCGCCAGGCGAGTCGATGCGAGAATTGAATGGAATGGGCCCGAGATGAGGGTGACCAATCTCCCGGAGGCAAACAAGTACATCCGGACTGAGTATCGGGAAGGATGGAAGTTGTAGGACAGGGAAACGGGGCCTTTGTCTCGCGGACTCAGGCCCCGCTTGGGTGTCATGCGGAACTCCGTACGCCCTGCGGGGCGTACAGCACATCTCTCTCATCCAAGACCGATCACGGGAGCGGAACGCCAAACCCGATGTCGTCGATGTACACGACGCCCGTGCCGGCGGCGGTCTTGTTGCCCACGCCAAACACCAGCGTCTTGACGGCGGTCACTTTCACGCCGCCGGCGATGAAGTCGCTCAGCGGGATCTTCCACTGCTGCCACTCGGCAACCTGCGTGGCCGCCGCGTTCGAGTGCGTGACCGTCGCGGACTTGGAGTTGTCCTTGACCGTCACGTACAGAGACTCCGACGAATTGGTCGCGACGCCCTGGAAGTACAGGGACAGCGTGTCTGCGCCGTTGGCAGTCCAGTTCTGAGCGGAGTCGAACGCTCCCTCGACCTCGGAGTAGTACGGAGACTTCGAGTTGTCGTAGGTCAAAGGCATGGACTGGCTCCCGCCGTGTACGACGACGGTCTCGGCAAACGTGCCGTTCTTGGCGTTCTCGTAGCCGACATAGGAGCCGGTGCCGTTCGTGAGGCCGTCGATCCAGGCATGCCAGATCGTGGTTTCGGCCTCGATGTTGTCGTCGTAGCTCTCGAAGTCGTCCACTACCGCGAATTCCTGGGTCGTGAAGCTCCAGACGTCGCCCGCATACGTGCCGGCGTCGCCCGTCTCATCGACCTTCCAGAAGTACTCCGTTGCGAAATCCAGAGACGAAGGGGTGTACGTGTGGCCGGTCACGGTGTGGGCTGCGGCGGTTCCGCCTGCGACCGCGGCTTCGTCCACATCGACGTACACGGTGTGCGAGGTCGCCTCCCGTCCGGGCCGCCAACCCAGCTCGGCATCGACGCTGACGCCTGTGGCGCCATCGGCCGGATCGGGCCCGAACGCCTGCGTCGGAACATAGAAGAACCGCACCTCGCTGAGACCGACGATCCCGGTGGCGCCATACGCGGCGTTGACGGTCAGTCGGACGTACTTCGCCGCAACGCCGCCGAAGCTGACGATGGTATTCGCCGTGTAGGTAGTCTTCGCGGTTCCCTGGGCGAATTCCGGCACGTTTTCCAGCGGGGTCCAGGTCTGGCCGTCGGTGGAGTACTCGACCGTGACCTCCTTGGCGCCAAAACCTATGGACATCTCGAGCTCCGAGTTGGAGTTCCAGACCCACAACTCATGCACCTGGTACTCCTTGTCGAAGGTGTACTGAATCCAGGCCGGCAGGCCGCCGGGGGTCAACCACATCTGCTTCGTATCGACGCCGTGCTGATCGAACTCGTCGAGCCCGGAGCGGTCGATCGTCCTGATCGCGGGTGAGCTCGGTTGTTCGCCGGAGGCCTCGACGGTCAGGCCGGCAATCGGATAGGCATACGGCTCGGTAGTGAAGCTCCAGACTTCGCCTTTGAAGACCGTGTAGTCGGGGGCCCCATTGACCTCGTCGATTCGCCAGTAGTAGGTCTGGGCGTATTCGAGCAGACTGTCCGGATCGAAGGTGGCGTCCGCCTGGTCCTGACCGACGAGCACGCCTCTTGGATCGGCTCGGCCGGCATCGTTGACATCGCTCCAGTTTGTCCCGAGGTAGACGTCATGTGTCTGGGCCGTTTCGGCCGGTGTCCAGTTCAAGTCGCTGTCGCAAGGGACATCCGTCGCTTCGTTCGCGGGAGCGGGTTCGGATGCCAGGCCCATGACACCGAAGATGCCCTGGGTCCTGTACGCCCCAAGGTCCGCAACCTCCGCATCCGACAGGGCCGCGGCGACAAAGGCGAAGTTGTCGAGTTCGCACCCAGCATAGGCGGTGGCGTCCGAATCCGAGAGGATCGTGAACTGCCCCTCCCCCTGCTGGGCGTTTGTGTACAGGCTGCTGTTGTCGTCAAGGACCTCAGCGCCAAGGTTGTCAAACACCTTCGTACCGTTGGCGTAGACGTCCCGGACCCAACTGCCGCCCTCCAACCTGCGCACCACTACCAGACGGACCCAGGTCTCCAGCGGGAGAACGCCGGGATCTGAATAGGAGCCCGACCCTACGGACCCGTCCGCAGCGGCCCAGAAGTCGGCGGCATTGTAATTGTTGTAGCCCGTGTTGTAGATGGGCAGCCAGTCGGCGTCCATGGCCTTGAGGTCGAAGATCATGGTGTATTCGTTCACATAGCCGCCCCCGCCGTTTTCCGCCAGGTCGTCGACGTCCACCCGGAGAAAATCGTCCGGACCGGTTTGCGTGAAGACCACCTTCCCCCCGGAAATGCCGATCGCGGCGCTCGCCGGGTTGCGGCGAATCAGGCTGTCGGGATCCGATGACTTGTCGGCCGAAATCTCATGGGCCGGATCGAAGTCGCTCGCGAATCTCCACTCGGCCCAGGGAACCCCCTTGGGTTCACCGGCTCCATACCCCACACCCATGCCCAGCACGCTCACGACCAATCCAAGGCAAAGCAATCCCGTCTTCATTGTCCCACCTCACAAGAAACTCTTCCGATCTGGTTGCACTCCGCTGACCGTTGTGTTCGCCTGCACGTGTGCAAATGTAGACCTGCCTCCTTGCTGTCGGCGCCAACAACGAAGACGCCATCTGTTATCCTAATGCATTCGGGCAGGCAAATCAAGATGGCTCTCTGCAGGCCGCCGTCAATAGGTGTCGCGGAATCCCTGCAACCACTCGATGAGCGTGAAAGCCCTCGGATGGATGTCCTTCCCACTCGCTGTGTGCACATGGACCATTGCGGTTCGCCGGAACACTGAGATATCATGAGGCACATCGCATGCAGGAGCACCATGTCCTGTACAGAGGCAGGTGAAAGGTTTCAGTTCACACACGGGTGAGGAGTATTCAATGAAGCTGCAAATCGTGGCGGTTGCGACGTTGGTCGTGCTGAGCACATTCTCGGGGTCGGCGAGTGCTGCTTTGTTTGAAGAGACGCTGGCCGTGCGGATCCCACGGGGCGTCTATGGCCCCCGCGGCATGATGGGCGATCTCATCATGCTCAAGGATGGCGCCCTGATGATGTCGTTTACCAGGGACGGCGCGATTATGGGGATCAAATCACCCGATCGGGGCAAGACCTGGGGCGAGCCGTTCACCCTGGTCGCCAAACCCTCCGGCATGGGGTACTTCTGCCATCCCAGCTTCCTGCGGCTCGCCCACGGAGAGATCCTGAACGCCTATATCTACTCAACCGGCGGCGAAACCCCGTACTACGGGCACAACTACTACCGCCGTTCCGCGGACGAAGGGAAGACGTGGGGCGAGCAATTCGTCATGACACCGCACCCCGGATGCGTATATGCCCACAACGATCGCCTTCAACTCCTCTCCAACGGCCGAATCCTCGCCATCGCGGAATACAAGGCGCATAAGCCGAGTTCAGACGACCACTCTGGCTATGTCGGCATGACGTTCTTCTCCGACAATCAAGGCTACATCTGGCAAGCAGGCAAAAACACCGTCGATATGTCTCCCATCGAGTTTCAGGAGGCGGACGCCGTGGAACTGAAGGATGGGCGAATCATGCTGTTTGCCCGCACCTACAATGGTCATCCGGCCCGCGCCTATTCCAGCGATAAGGGCGAAACCTGGTCGAAAGGCGAGTTGATCGAGGAACTGGTCATGGCCACCGCAACCAATCCCAGCGTGCGCCGTCTTCCGGGAACAGGCGATTTGCTGTTCGTGTGGGGGAGCGAGGCATCGACCGACAGGACGCTCGGCACACCCCGGCGATGCGCCCTGACGACCGCCATTTCTCAAGATGAGGGCAACACATTCATTCACCAGCGCAACATCGCCCGCGATCCGGAGGATGACTACGGTTATCAGTGCATCGAATTCGTCGGCGATGACCTGGCCATCATCGGCTATCATTGCCGCGATGGTCTGCGTGTGGTCCGCATCGGCATCGACTGGTTCTATGGAAGATAGCGGGGCCCTTGTCTTGTGGACCCGGGCCCCGCTTTACCGTCATGGATACGTGTCGCGCATCCCGATAACCGACGTTGCGATTAGAACGGTATGTGCCTTGGCGTGGTCTGTCCGGCGAGGGCAGCCACCTCCGCAGGCGACAGCGTCTGACTGTAGATCCGCACGTCGTCGACCGCGCCGTTCCAGAATTCGCCCGCCGTATTCACCTGCTGGCCGATACGAGCCTGGTTGCGAACAAGGTTCCAGGTCTTGGCGGCCGAGACCACCTCGATGCCATCCGCATACAGCCGGGCCGTTGTGCCGTCGTAGGTCAGCGCGATGTGGTGCCAAACACCAACATCCCAGAGACCATCGACAGATATGTCGTTGCCATAGCCGCCGCCGTAGAGGGTGGTGCCGTTGAGGCCGATGAACATCGCCTGGTTTGTGGCTCCCGTGCCGTAGGCGGCGATCCAGTGCCATACGGCGAGGACGTCGTCGGTCCTGGCCCAGGCGCACATGCTGCGAGGCTCGGCGCCGGCGGGCCAGTCTGCGGGATTCCCGAGATCGATCCAGTCCCCGTCTCCGCCGAGCACGATGGCGCTACCGGCCATTCCGGTGATCCATTCCACGGTGCCGGTGATCGTGCCGTGGTGGCCCCTGCCGGAGGAATCGTTCACCTTCGTGCCGGATCCCTCGTCAAGAGTATAGTACCCGACGAGATTCGTCGTTGCCGGCATGGCCGGAGTGATGTACTCGGGGGCCTTGGGGTAGAGCCGGATGTCGTCGATGTACAGGATGCCTGTGGTCCCGGCCCCCTCGATGCCGATCGTCAACGAGCGAACGCTGCTGACATTGCCGACCGTGGACAGGTCGAGGTTCCAGGCCTGCCAGCCGAACCTCGCCAAGTCTGCTTGGTCACCGTCGTAGACAACCTTGGTGCTGTTGATCTTCAGATACAGTTGTCCGCCGTTGCCGGCCGAGCCTGCGAAGTAGATCGCGAGGGTCTTGATGCCGGAGGCGGTCCAGTCCTGGGGGGGATCGAACGCCAGTTTGGCCTCCGAGAAGGCAAAGGTCGTATTGTCATACTGCAAGGGCATGGACTGCCCACCGCTGCGAACGATCGTCTTCTCGGCGAACGGGGGATCCGTGTATCCCACCTGTGAGCCGCTGGCCAGGTCGGTGACGCCGTCGACCCAGGCATGCCAGATCGTAGTCTCGGCGTCGATATCATCGTTGTAGCTCTCGAAATCGTCCACCACCAGGAATTCCTGGGTGGTGTAGGTCCACAGATCGCCCTCATGGGTCCCACTATTACCCACCTCGTCGACTCTCCAGTAGTACGGGGTTGCGAGATCCATAGCAGGTGGCGTGTAGCTGTGGCCGGTTACGGTCTCGGCCGTCACGGCGCCCTCGGCCACTGCATTGGCGTCGGTCCCAAAGTAGACCTCGTGCGAGGTGGCTTCCCGGCCGGGCCGCCAGTTCAGAGTGGCGTCGATGCCGACGCCCGTGGCGCCGTTCGCCGGAGCGGGCTCGAAGGCTTGGACCGGGACGTAGAAGAATCGAACTTCACTGAGACTGACCATCGTGGTGGCGCCCCAGTTGTCGTTGATCGTCAGCTTGACGTATTTCGCCATGACCTCGCCGAAATCGACGACGGTGTTCGCCGTGTAGGTGGGTTTGCCGGTTCCCTGGGCGAATTGGGGCACATTCTCCAACGCAGTCCAGTTCTCCCCGTCGGTGGAGTACTCGATGGCGACGTCCTTGGCCCCGAAGCCCATGAGGGTCTCGAGCTCTGAGTTGCAGTTCCATATCCACAGTTCGTCCAGCTTGTACACCCTGTCGAATGTGTACTGGATCCAGGCGGGAAGGCCGCCAGGGGTGATCCACATGGTCTTCAGATCCACGCCGTGTTGATCGAACGCATCGAGGCCGGAGCCGTCGATGGTCCGGATCGCGGGCGAGCTGAGCTGTGCGCTGGACGCCTCGACCGTCAAGCTGGTGATCGGATAGGCATATGTCTCGGTGGTGAAGCTCCAGACATCGCCTTTGAAGACGGTGTAATCGGGCGCCCCGTTGACCTCGTCGACTCTCCAGTAATAGGTCTGGTTGTATTCGAGCAGGCCTTCCGGGTCGAAGGCGGTGTCCGCCTGGTCCTCGCCGGCGAGGACGCCCCTCGGGTCGGACGCGCCGGCATCGTTGACATCGTCAAAGACGGTCCCGAGATACACATTGTGAGTGGCGGCATACTTGCCCGCCGTCCAGCTCAACACCACGTCGCGAACCACATCCGTCGCCTCATCCTGCGGAATGGGATCTTTGGCGAGTTCGACATCTCCTCCCGCCATGATTCCCGGAATCTCCGTCAAATCGAGCACGTGGTCGTAGAGCCGCACGTCGTCGAACGCGCCGTCCCAGTACTCCCCGGCGGCATTGACCTGTTCGCCCAGGAACGCGCGGTTGAGCACCAGAGTCCAGTTCTTCGCCACCTCGCCGACCAGGGCGCCGTTGGCGTAGAGCCTCGCGGTGGTCCCGTCGTAGGTCAGGCCGACGTGCTCCCACTCGCCCACGACCCAGACGCCGGCTGCCGTGACGTCGTCGCCATTGTAGCCTCCGCCGATCATCGAACTCCCGTTCATGCCGATGAACATCGCCTGGCTCGTGCCGGCGGTGCCATAGGCCGCCATCCACCGGTATCCTGACGCGACGGAATTCGTCCTGCCCCATCCGCACAGAGACCTCGGCGACTTGCCGGCCGGCCAGCCTGTGGGATTGCCGAAGTTGACGTATCCGGTCCCATCCACCTCCAGGGCGCCCTTGACGACGCCTTCGATCCACGTCGCGCCGCCGGTCACTGTGCCGTCATATCCGTTGCCGCTGGAATCCTTGACCGTCGTGCCTGTTCCCTCATCCAGCTTCCAGTGCGCAATCAGCTCCGCCCAGACACCTGGGGCCGACCCCAGGATCAGGAACAGACCCATCCAACAGATTGCTTTCTTATGCATGACCTACCTCCTTCTCGAAAGAAACCATGACTGTAACAGAACACATCTTGTGCCGGTGTAGACGATGGAATCGCTCGACCCAGATTGTAGAATCCGCTACTCTGGACTGCCGCAGTCCCTCCAAACCTCCTTTCTTGCGATCTCCCCTTGTCAGGACTGTCCTGTCTGTCACGCCGCTCCGGACCCGCTTGTCCGCGGACAGATGGCAGACGCCCCAGCCTGATGACAGACACGCCTGGGACACCGCACACAATAGGATACCATATCACGGCCCCGTCCACAAGAAGATGGGGCCTCCGTCGTCCGGACGGAAGTCCGCGAGGGCATTGAGGAGACGCTGACGTACTACAGCTTCCCGAACACGCATCATCGCCGGATCCGCACGAACAATCCCTTGGAGCGGATCATGCGGGAGATCGGTCGGAGAAGCCGGGTAGTCCACAGCTTCCCCGATAGCCAGAGTGCCCTGACGCTGGCCGCGGCCAGACTGCGATACATCGCGGGCAGCCGCTGGGGCAGGAGTCATACGGATCAGGATTGACACTTGCGCGGGTTCCGTCATCCTGGACGAAGCGAAGCGGAGTGAAGGATCTGGGCTGCGACCGAGAGAACCCTCTCGTCCGATGCCCAGATCCTTCGGCGTTGCCTCAGGATGACAAGTCCCCACCCGCGCACGAAGTATTCCGAATCTGTATAAGTCATTACACTACCGCACAGTGGTCCGACGGGCACTTGACAGGTACAGGTACAATTGCCCCTCTTGGCCCAACAAAAAAAGGACCTGCAATTGCTGCAAGTCCTTTGTCTACAGGTAATAGCGGGGGGA
>JBDKRX010000108.1:0-86703 GCA_039683175.1 Phycisphaerales bacterium | reverse complement strand
TGGAGCGAGACGCAGAACATCCGGTGGAAGGCCCCGGTCCCAGGCAAAGGGACCTCCAGCCCTGTCGTCTGGGGCGACAGAATCTTCTTTCTGACCGCTATCGAGACGGACCGTGAGGGAACGCCGGAACCGTCGCAGCCATCCGAACCGAACAAGCCGGCCCCCTTCCATGGCGGCAAGGCCCCGAAGAACGTGTACCAATTCGACGTGGTCTGTCTCGATCTGGCGACGGGTCGAACCCTCTGGCAGAAGACCGCGTGCGAGACCGTGCCCCACGAGGGCCACCACCCCGACCATGGCTTCGCGTCGTACTCGCCCGTCACGGACGGCACGTGTGTTTGGGCCTCGTTCGGCTCTCGCGGCGTCCACTGCTATGACCTCAACGGCGAGCACAAGTGGAGCCGCGATCTGGGCAGGATGAAGACCAAGATGATGTTCGGCGAAGGCAGCTCCCCCGCCCTGGCGGGCAACGCACTGATCGTCGTGATGGATCACGAAGGCGAGTCTGCCATCTATGCCCTGGACAAAGACACAGGCCGGACTTTGTGGCGGACGGTCCGCGACGAGGACACCGCATGGGCCACGCCGGCAGTCGCGGTGGTCGAGGGCAGAATGCAGGTGGTCGTCAGCGCGACGAACCGCATTCGCAGCTACGACGTCGCCACCGGCGAGATGATCTGGCAATGCGGCGGCCAGACGCAGAACGTCATTCCGTCTCCTATTGTCTCCGGCGACCTGGTCTTCTGCACCAGCGGTTTTCGCGGCAGCGAGCTCCAGGCAATCGAGCTCGGCCACACAGGCGACCTGACCGGCACCAGCGCCGTCCGCTGGCAGGTCAGCAAGGCGACGCCATACGTTCCATCCCCCATCCTCTACGGCGACAATCTCTACGTCTGTTCCATGAACCGTGCGGCCATCTCCTGCTATCACGCCCAGACAGGCAGGCTCAACTTCGTCGAGGAGCGTCTGGAAGGCGTCAAAGACATCTACGCGTCGCCGGTGGGCGCCGCCGGCCGGATCTACTTCGTCGGCCGCAAGGGTGTCACCGAGGTGATCCGAAACGCCGACACGCTCGAAATCCTGGCCACGAACAGGCTGGACGACGAATTCGACGCCTCCCCCGCCATCGTCGGGGATCGAATCCTCCTCAAAGGCAAACGGCATCTCTACTGCATTGGGGACGAGTAACGCTTGAGTGCGTGTCGGCGAAGTAGCGTGGGCACTCTGCCTACTCCACCAAGGCAAATGCCAGCGCCGATTTCGGGTTCCGTCCGCTCGCATAGCCCCGGTAGATGAACGCTCGACTGACCAGAGGCGGCTGCTTGCCTCGCGACTCAATCCAAAAGCGGTACTCGCCACCGGGCACCGGATTGTACCAGCGCAGCTCATATTTGCCCGCGGCATTGCCCAAGTCGCCCAAGTAGCGCACTTCCAGGTCATACCCATCGTCATGGATCGGCTCACCATTCGCCGACATGAGGACCCACTGATCGTCGATCTTGACCTCGACTCGGCCGACAGCCAGGTGGAAGTGGATCTCGCCGGGGCCCGCATCCTTCCAGCGGAAAGCAATGTAATCTTCTTTCAGTGCCGTATCTGCCCGGACGGGCGTTGGTTGCCGCAGTACCAGGCGCGGGCCCGCGCCGGCCTGCTCTTCGGGATAGAAAGTGCCTGCTTTCAGTCGGTACGTCCAAGACGGCATCAGTTCCTGCACGCTGGGCCGGACCAGGAAATCGCGTGTCAGCAGACCGAGTTGTGCCGTGAGGTAAGGTGTGGAATACTGGCCGTAAAGCGTATGTCCGCCCTCGTAGTTCTGTCGGGAATACTCTTCCGGCGTGGTGGTATACCCAAAATAGCCGTTCGCATTGCCGGCCACCCATACGTGCTCGACACTGCCGTCACCACGTTCTTCGAACTCCTGTTTCACGCGTGCCGCCATGCGCCGGCCCGACTCAGCCGTCACCTCGAACGGCAACGGCAAAATCACCGTGTCATTGATGCAAATGAGCTGGAACATCACCGTCTGAGGAAAGCTGTCTCTGGGCTCGACCAGGGGTTGCAGAAATGCAGAGAGCAGGTGTCGTTTGTTGCCCTGGCATCCGTCCTTGAAGAGCCACCAGCGGCGTGCCATCGCGTTGCCACCTTTCAGGAAGGGCACCGCAGCCAACCAGGGGGCACGGCGCTCGTAGGCGCCTGCCGCCAGGGGATTGCCCACCGCAGCGTACTTGCACAGCGTGACGCTCTCCGCAACATTGTGCTCGCGGATATTGAGCTCGCGCACGGCAGAACTCACAGTGATGTCGGCCGTGAGCGCATCGCCCAGTGCCTCAAACAGACTGATGGCCTCGCGGCCTATGCCCTGCCCCAATTCCCGCGCCTCCTTCCAATTCACCGGGAAGTTGCCGAACGTGTTGTCTCCCCGGTCGGGCAGCGCCGGCGCCATGTCACCCTGCGTGCCTGCGGTCAGAGCATGAACGACCGGCCAAGGCGCGTCGTACTTCCGCTGCATCGCCCATTCCAGGTCCTTCTGCGCGTAGGCGAACAGGTCCGCGTTGTACACGGTCACAGGCGGGGTCAGCGCGGTCGCGTGTACGGAGAAGCTGGAGAACGCCGCCAGCGGCTTGTACCGGCCATGGTCGTCCTGCACGTCCACTCGCACCATATGCAGCGACGGGTTCACGGCCTTGAAGACAGCCTGTGGGTCCTGTGGGTCGATGCCTCTGATATTCTGGTTGAGGACGTAGGAACTCAGGGATCGGTTCCGGTTATAGCCGTAGATGTCTTTCCGCCCCGTCGCAACTCGCGCCGGACGACGATTCTCATGGGCTTCCAGGATACCCTGGGCTATACGCTGCACCGCAAACTCCAGAAAGCGGGCATCGAGCCCGGCGCCGCCCGACGTGTGTTTGTTGTAGAAATCGTTGTCGAAGAAGTTCGCGGGCGCCGAGTGGCTGTGCGATGCCGTGATGGCGATATCGCCGGGCCTCAGATGGGTCCTCTGGGCCACTGCCTCCGCCACCTCATGGTGCAACAGAAGTGAGGCTGCCGTCAGATCGGTCTGTACGAGAGCCACGGCGTTCTTCCTGCCGTCGTTCAGGTATACAATTCGGGCTTTCAAGCGGGTGCGGAAGCCCGAGCCTCTGTTGGCCAGGATGGAGTATCCCCCCATCGGCATACCGGGTGGCGGCGTGATATCGATGGAGACGGCGCCGGCGGTCGGCGTCCCCGTCGCCGGCGAACCTTCCACAACGGGTTGTGCGATGGCGATTTCGAGAGTGCGCGCGCATCCCGCCACGCCAAGAACCGCTCCAAGCAATATGAGCAGGCGCATGGTCGCGACCCTTTCAGAAGCTCCCGGGCACATTCAAAGGCGAGCCGTGTCGCCGATTCGGTTCGCACCGACGCCGTCACAACATATCCGAGTGTATGCCCTTTCCACGCGGATGACAAGTCCCTGATTCACGGCCACCCCGGTTATCGCATGCATGGCCTTCTCCGCCGGCCCGGCTTGTAGTATGCTATGTGTCCGGAGCAGGTCCTCCGCAGACAATCGAGGTCAAGGAAAGGAATGGATATGTCCACTCACTTCATGCAGACAATCGCACCTTGGATCGTTGCCACTATCGCGGCCGGTTCTGCACAGGCGTTCATACCACGGTTCGAGTGCCACAAGATCGCGGAGGTCGGCGACCAGATGGGCCAAACCTCGCTCGTGGATATCGACAAGGACGGCGACCTCGACTGGGTAGTCGGCGAGCGGACCCGGACATGGTGGTTCGAGTACGCCGGGCCGGACCGGTGGATTCAGCATGACCTTGGCCAGGGCGCCCGCACGGACGTCGGCGGCACTGCGTTCGACATCGACGGGGACGGCTGGATCGACCAGGCAACCGGCACCGCATGGTATCGCAATACGGGCAAGCCCCGGACCGAGCAATTCGAACGGTTCGACGTGGGCTCGATCAGTTGCCATGATGCGGTGGCGGCCGATATCAACGGCGACGGCCGGCTCGATGTGGTCGCCGTCAGCGATCAGAAGGACCAGGTCCTGACGGTCTGGCAGGAGATCCCGGCCAATCCCCGGGACAAATGGACCGTGCACAAGATCGGCGGCGGCATTCATGGCGGCGCGGGCCCCAAAGGCGTCGCCGACCTCGACGGCGACGGCGACAACGACGTAGTTCGCGGCGACGTGTGGTTTGAGAACCTCGACGGCAAGGGACTCCAGTGGAAGGAGCATCCCAATCTGACCCCGCCCGGCGGCAATCGGCCCGAGCGCTACGGCTTGGCGATCAAGGTCTGGGTCTGCGACATGGACAAGGACGACGACCTGGACATCGTCGAAGCGGAGGCCGACGCGGTTGATGCGAGGGTCCTGTGGTTCGAGAACCAGGGCAAGGCCCGGTCCTGGCAGTGCCGCCTGATCTCGGCGGACCGCACGAAGCTGGACTTCCACTCGCTGGCCGTGGCGGATTTCGACAACGACGGCGACTTGGACGCCTACTCCGGCGGCGGCCCCCTCTCGCAGGACACCCGCAAGTGCTTCATCTGGGAGAACGCCGACGGCAAGGCTCTCCGATGGACCGAACACAAGATCCTCGAAGACAAGGAGTGCCACGAGGCCAAGGCCGCCGACGTGGACGGTGACGGCGACATCGACATCTGCACCAAGCCCTGGAACGGCAGCTTGCACCTGTACTTTCGCAACATGCTCGTTGAGGACGGCGGAAGGCAGCGAACGCCATAGCCGCACTTCCCATTCGCACAAGGCGGGTACGACTGGGTCCGTTGGGAGGAGTCAGAGAAGAATTGCCCATTGACTTTCGCCTCGGGAGCCGGCTACAATATTCCATGCGGCGACATAACGCGGTTTGGCATGCGAGGCCGGCTGCCGTGGTGGTGGAGGTGTGCGAGGCGCAGCCCGTTGCCTTTGCGCATGCGGTGTGTTTTCAAGGAGGTCCAGGACTATGGCCCGGGATGCGAGAGAACGAAGTCGCCGTCTGACCGGAGGATTCACCCTCATTGAACTGCTGGTGGTGGTCTCGATCATCTGCCTGCTCATGTCGGTGCTGTTGCCCTCCGTGACGCGGGCCCAGAAACAGGGCGAGCAGATCCATTGCCTGGCGAATCAGCATCAGTTGTTCCTGGCCTGGATGCTCTATAGCACGAATCACGACGACCGGATCTGCAGGCCGGGCACCTACAAATCCGCTCTGAAACCTCACGCCCCGCTGGAGGAGGTGTTCTTCTGCAAAACAGTGGGGTCGGATCAGCATGGCAGTTCCTATGGCGTCTCCAACACGATGGGAGGAGACTTTCGCGACGGCGTGAAGCCCTACGAACGGTTCCACAAGATCTCGCACCCCGGCGACTGCCTGGTCTTCGTGGACGTACAAGCCTTCAACTCGGAATGCTTCTGGCCCTTGCTGCGCGATCTGAAGCAGAAGAGATGGGTGTGGCGACAACCCGATATCTTTGGGGTGGGAGGCATAACGAGCCGGCACGGCAATGGCTGCAACATGACCTTCGCAGACGGCCATGGCGAGAGGGTCGTCTGGAAAGACCAGCGGACACTGCAACTGATCAAGGGCACGATCGGCGATGAGATCGAGGCCTCCCGGGGCAACGCGGACCTGGACTTCCTGGTCCGCGTCCTGGTGGGCGACAGGCCCGTTCTGGACACGAGCGAAGAACGGAAACAGAAGCAAGAGCCGGAGTGAGCCGATGGCATTCAGGATTCCCGATGTACTGAGATACGAGATCCGGCATCGCATGGAGAGCTTGTGTGGCGCCGGGACCGGCGGAGGTCCGAGGGAATGGATCAACGAGCATCCCCTGTTGATCGCCGGCGTGGCGGGACTGTCTATGGTCTTGGTGGGTGTCGTGCTGGTATTGGCGCTGCGGCCTGCGTCGGACATTGCACGCATGCAGGCCAGGACGGTCTGGTTCTGCGATGTCAACACAGGCAAGCTGTTCGAGGGCAGCCCGAAGAAGGCCGGACCGATCGCGGCCCCTTCCGGTCCTGCGTCCAACGGCGAACCCGCCGGGTTTCGAGCCCATGTATACAGCTACGTGCTGGACCCAAACGAAGCCGAGCTGTTCGTCGGTTTCCTGGAGCGGCCGGACCCCGAGGCGCAGAAGGCATTCTCCGCCTCCGACATGAGGGACTTCGGCAAATGGGTCCGGGGCCACCTGATCCGCAGGCCCCGGGATCAGGAGTGGGTCCCGGCGGCCGGTCACGAAGGACAGGCGATCCTGCGAGAGATGATACAACCCAACAAGCAGGGCCAAACGCCGATCTACCAAGTCCCCAACGACAAGGAGTAGACAGCAATGAAGCGGGCATTCACACTGATTGAGTTGCTCGTGGTCATCGCGATCATCAGCATCCTGATGGCGCTGAGCCTGCCGGTCCTGAGGCGGGTGCGGGAACAAGGCGCCGAGACCATCTGCAGGTCGAACCTGCGTCAGATGGCCTTGATCCTGAAGACCTACTCCGGCGACCATGACGGCCTGTTCCCCAATCCGATGTACATTTACCATTCGCAGGCATCGTTCGCCGAAGAGTGGTCGGAGACCTATTGGACTTGCTGCCGGTGGCATGATGCCCGCATCGGCCTGGGTAGCGATCTGATGCATCGCGAGCATCCCGAATTCCGCGGTTCGCTTGTGCCGTATCTGGGGGAACCCGGGATGGTGCGATGCAAGGCGGGAGTCCGAGCCAATCTCTGGGGGAGCTGTAACAACGCCTGCCTGCAGTGTACCCACGATGGAACGATTGAGGTCGTCCCCCAGTTCACCTACTGCATGAACCGATACCTGAACACAACGCTCATGACCGGCGGGTCGCATTCAGGAGACCCCGACAACGGGGTGGATTCCGGAACGATTCGGATGGTGGACATATGCAAGGAGACCCAGTTGACCCGCAGTCCATCCGAAGTGTTCGCCTTCGGCGAACAGAATTCCTGGGCGATCAACAGGGAGGGACAACAACGGATTGGCTGGAAACCGCACCTGGCCGGCCCTTACGAGCTCAGCGGGAAGTTCCTTCCTGACGGCTGGTGGTCCGGACACATCAAGTGGCCGGTTCTTTCGATCGAGCCCACTTACCAGATTCAACGCAATACACTGGACAAGGATGACACCCTCATTGGCGATGCCTTTGCGACCTGCCACCGCCCTCGCAAGGGAGATTTCAATACCGGCCATTCCTATGTCTCCATGGTCGACGGCCATGTGGAGAAAGTCACCGTGGCGGATCAACTCCGCAAGAGCAGACGGGTCGAGTGGCTGCCCGAGAGCCGTCTCGGGCCGGGAGGCAACCTGTATCTGGCCTGGCCGCTGAACGTTCCTCCACCCGGCGGCTGGGAGAACCAGTAGCTCCTGGCGTGCCCGGCCCAATGGCCTCGACGCCAAGGGTCGCGAGAAATCCACCAACCTCGCGATGAATTTCTGACAAGGAAGTCGCAGAATCCCTGGAATCCGCTTGACTTTCTCGGACTGGGCGGCATAAAGGAGGGTGAAGGTCGTGCAATCGGAGCATACAGGTGAAGGATCTGCCTGGGAACACTGCTTGGAGGCAGCGCATCGGAGCCGGTTCTAACATCGACGCGGTGAAATCCGTGTCCTCGCCACCTCCCGAGAAAAGGCATTTCTGCACCCAAGTCTCTCAAACACATGCGGGGTGAGTGACGATCCGACCGTCGTATGCATGATCGCCAAGGGAAGGGTTGTTTTCAGGGAGGAATGCGATGTCGAGAGACGCAGGGATCAGATGGAGTATGCTCGGTGTTCTGCTGACCACGGTTTCCGTCTCCTGGGGAGGAGTTGTAAGTATCGATCTGGCCACGGGTTGGCAGGGGTACTTTCTCTGGGAGGGTGGTGTTGGTCCCATCGACGGCATCTCGGAGAATCCGTACTACTACGAGGTGGACCACGACACTTGGGCGAGGGAGAACACGCAGTGGTCGATTGCCCTGCCTGATGGCGGAGTGGTTCCGTACATCGAGATCTGGGACAACTACGATGTGTCCGGAGACGTGTACGCGTTGCTGGTGGACGGAACCGTAGTACCCCCGACTGCCACCCGCGACGGTCCAGACACCTTCTTCTACTGGGACTACCGCGATCTGGCGCTGACGGCCGGGACGCATCTGATCACAATCGACGTCACCGCCACCGGCGGCAAGTATATTCACTATGGTTCCGGCCATGCCTCCTTCTCGCCCGTGACCGGCTACGCCACTCCGGCTCCCGGCGCGATTTTGCTGGGTGCGCTCGGCGTCGGCATCGTCGGCTGGTTGCGGGGGCGCCGGACCCTGTAGGCCCTGCGATCTCCATCTTGTTGGTCCGGCACAAGCCCGTCGCTGCACACGGCGGGCCGCGTGGGTGGAATCGGCACACTCCGCCGGCGAATCCGTCTTGCGATTTGGCAGCAGCCGTTGACAGATATGTCCGGGAGAGGCATAAGCAGCCCCTCTTTCGGTCGGATGGATCGGTTGTGGGCCCCGGGTTTTCCCTCGTTTGGGACGCATGGGAGTGTCTGCCCGCAGGCGAGTGGATCAAACGAAGTAGGAGCGTCAGAATGAGGTTGGTCGTCGGCGGGGCCCTGCTACTGTCGGTATGTGTTCTCGGCGGGTGTACGAAGTATTGGTACCAGGATGGCAAGAGTTTCAAACAGGCAAAGGAGGACCTAGCGGCCTGCCAGAACCAGGCCGATCAGTTGTCCAACGACATGGGTTCCGGCCGTGGGATGGATGCCTATGACGGCCCGGTTGTGCGTCAGTGTATGGAGGAGCGGGGTTACCGCCGTGTGACGGAAAAGGCTCTGCCGGCACGCGCCCTGCGGGAAGCCTCGCCGGTATTTGGCGTGCCGGGGGTAGCCGGGACGATCGATTGATGCCTCCGCCTTCCGCCGGGGCCGGTCTGCAGGAAGATGCCTGCTCAGACCCGTCGTCCGCGCCTCGCCGGATTTTCCCTTGACATACGGGTCAGCATCAGGTAGTAAAAGAAGGTTTATGCTGACGCCGGAAGGGTACGGCAGTGGGCAGTTTAACAGTACATTTGGAGTAATCGACCATGTTACCAATGAGACGAACCAGCCGAAGTCGCTCGCGGACCCGTCGGTCACACGAGGCGATCAAGCCGGTGAACTACGCGCTGTGCCCGAAGTGCAGCCAGGCCAAGCTGCCGCACGCGGCGTGCAGCAATTGCGGATATGTGAATCCGAACCTGACTCTCAAGCTCGGTAAGGAGGAAACCGACTAAACATGCGTATCGCAGTGGATGCCATGGGAGGGGACCACGCCCCCGACGAAATCATCGCCGGTGCACTTGAGGCGTTGGACCAGATTGACAAGGATGACTCGATTTTGCTCGTGGGTCCGCAGGACCTGTTGGAGCAGAAGCTGGCTGCGAAGACCTATGACAAGGAACGGCTCAGCATCGTCGACGCGCCGGACATAATCGGGATGGACGAGAAGCCGGTCGACAGTCTGCGCAAGAAGCCGCGAAGCTCCATCAGCGTGCTGGCGAAGCTGGCCAAGCTCGAAAAGGCGGATGCGGTGATCTCGGCGGGCAACACCGGCGCCTGTGTGGCCGCCTTCCAGATGCGGATGCGGACCCTGCCCGGCGTGAACCGGCCGGGCATTGCCGTGGTTTTTCCGAGCCCCAGCGGGCCGGTCACGATCTGCGACGTCGGCGCCAATATCGCGTGCAAGCCCATCAACCTGTACCAGTATGGGCTGATGGCGAGCATTTATTCGCGCAACTTCCTCGGGATTCAGACCCCGCGCATCGGGCTGATGAGCATCGGGGAAGAGGACGCCAAAGGCAACGAGGTCGTCAAGAAGGCAGGAGATCTGCTGCGAGGCGACTCCCGGCTGAGTTTTATCGGAAACATCGAGGGCAGAGACATCTTCCACGGGGTCTGCGACGTCGTGGTCTGCGAGGGGTTTGTCGGCAACGTGGTTCTCAAGCTGACCGAAGGGGCGGTCGACAGCCTGTTCCGCGCGATCAAACAGGAATTGATGCAGGAACAGCCGCAGTTGGCGTTGATGTTCAAGCCGATCATCATGCGGGTCTACCAGAAGCACGATTACAACGAATACGGCGGAGCCCCCCTGCTGGGCATCGACGGCACAGCCTTGATCTGCCACGGGGCCAGCAAGGCCCGTACGATCCGCAATGCCGTGCGTACTGCCAAAACCTGCCACACACAGAGAATCAACGAGAAGATCATGGAGTCTCTCTCGGAAGCTGTCGCAAGGACTACGGATGCAGAGAAAAGCTGAGGATCGCCTCCCGGCGAACCGCGCCGTCATCACAGGACACGGCTCTTTTGTTCCCGCCAAGATCCTGACGAACGACGACCTGTCGCACATGGTCGATACCTCCGACGAATGGATCGTCACACGGACCGGGATCAAGGTCCGCCATGTGACCACGGACGAGGAATCGACCGCCCATCTGGCGACCGAGGCCGCCAAACGGGCTTTGGGATGCGCCAAGCTCAGTGCGGAGGAAATCGAGTTGATCATCGTGGCGACCATTACGCCGGAGATGGTCTTCCCCTCGACCGCTTGTTTTGTGCAACAGGCCCTGGGCGCCAAGAAAGCGTGGGCGTATGATGTCGCCGCGGCCTGCAGTGGCTTTGTATACTCTCTGCACATGGTCCAGCAGTTTATGGAAAGCGGCCGGCTCAACAACGCCCTGGTGATCGGGGCCGAGACCCTGACAAAGATCACCAACTGGAAGGATCGAACCAGTTGCATCCTGTTCGGCGACGGCGCCGGAGCGGTCGTCCTGCAACGAAAGCAGGATGCCGGCCGGGGCATCCTTTACAGCACGCTCGGCGCCGACGGGGCGTACTGGGAAGCGTTGTGTTGCCGGGCGTACGGCTCCCGCAATCCTGCCCGCAAGCCGCTGGCGGACCCCGACATGATTTTCATGCAGATCAAAGGCCGCGAAGTCTATCAGCAGGCCGTGCGGCGGATCGTCGAGGCAGTCACGGAATGCCTGACCCGATGCAACCTGACCCTCGCCGACATCAGTATGGTCATCTCCCACCAGATGAACGCCAGGATCATCGAATCGGCGGCCAAACGCCTGGAACTGCCCGATGAGAAGGTCTTTGTCAACATTCAGAATTATGGCAACACCTCGGCCGCCTCGGTGCCGATCGCGTTCGACGAATGCATGAGGCAAGGCCGGCTGAAAAAGGGCGACATCGTCGTTCTCGTGGCGTTCGGCGCGGGGGTCACCTGGGGCGCCAACGTCATCGAGATCTGACGTGTTATCCGAACGAATGGACAGCCGGTCATCAGTGAGGTTCAAGGATTAGGACGATGAAAACTGCGTTTCTGTTTCCCGGACAAGGCGCCCAGACCGTGGGCATGGGCGCGGATGTCGCTCAGGCGTTCCCTGTGGCGGCCGCCCTGTTCGACAAGGCCAACGAGATCCTCGGGTTCGACCTGCGAGCGATCTGTTTCCAGGGTCCGTCCGGACGGCTCAACAGCACAACCATGTCGCAGCCGGCCATCTTCGTAACGTCCGCCGCCCTGCTGGCGGTTTTGCGGACGAGCCCAAAAACCGCCAATTTGCGGCCCGACGTAACGGCGGGCCTGAGTATGGGCGAGTATACAGCCCTCTACGCAGCCGGCGCCCTGAGCTTCGAAGACGGGCTCACGCTGGTCCGCAGGCGCGGCGAGGCCATGCAGGCTGCTGCCGATGCGACCGAGGGGACGATGGTGAGCCTCATCGGTTTGGACGAGGACAAGGTCCGCCAGCTCTGCGAGGAAGCCCGCCAGGGCGAGTTGCTCGAACCTGTCAATTTCAACTGCCCCGGCCAGATCGTCGTCAGCGGCAGTCTCGGCGCCTGCGGGCGAGCCGAGACGCTGGCGGCCAAGTACGGAGCGGCCAAGGCCGTCCGCCTGGAGGTCGCAGGCGCCTTCCACACGAGCCTGATGTCCAGCGCCGCGGAAATCCTCCGGCAGGCTCTCCAACAGGCGGGAATCTCCCAGCCGGCGGCTGCCAGGACCATTGCGAACATCACGGGCGAGTACTACCAGACGTCGGATGAGGTAGTCGATGGGCTCACTTGCCAGCTTACCGGCGCCATCCTCTGGCAGAAATGTATGGAGCGGCTCTTGGCCGACGGCGTCGAGGAGTTCTACGAGATCGGGCCCGGCCGGGTCCTCACGGGGTTGATGAAGCGGATCAACAGAAAAACAAAGGTGACCAACATCAGTGACTTGGCTTCCCTGAGAGCCGTGGTCGGGGAATCATAGCTGCCCCGCCCCCCTGCTCCGGCAGAATGCCTGGGATGACAAGTGCTGGCACAGTAAAGAGTTGGAGATTAGAAGGATGACTGAGAAACGATTGGCAGTAGTGACGGGCGCCGCCCGCGGGATCGGGCGGGCTATCGCGTTTGAGCTGCTCAGGCAGGGCCGGATCGTTGCAGGACTGGACATCAAGGAAGACCAGCTCACGGAACTCAGCCAAGCCGCGAAGGAGGCAGGATTCGAGGTTCTGACGCGATGTGTCGATATCACCCAGAGCGACAAGCTCACGGAAGTCCTGGAATCGCTGGCTGCGGAGTTTGGCGGCATCGGCATCCTGGTCAACAACGCCGGAATCACCCGCGACAAGCTGATGATCCAGATGGAAGACGAGGATTACGACAAGGTGATGAGCGTGAACCTGCGGGCCGCATTCACGGCGACGCGGGTGGCCGCGAGGTCGATGATCCGCAACAAGTTCGGCCGAATCGTGAGTATCAGCTCCGTAGCAGGGGTCATGGGACAGGCCGGCTCGGCCAACTACGCGGCCAGCAAAGCCGGTCTGATCGGCATGACCAAGTCGATCGCCCGCGAGATCGGCAAGAAGAACATCACCGCCAACTGCATCGCCCCGGGCTTCATCCAGACGGATATGACCGCGGTCCTGTCGGACCTGGTCAAGAAGGCCGCCATGGAAGTCATCCCGGTCAGACGATTCGGGACCGTCGAGGACGTGGCCAGGGCCGTAGCCTTCCTCGCCAGCGATGAGGCGGGGTACATTACCGGGCAGGTCCTGTGTGTCGACGGCGGGATGGCCATGTGAAAAATGGTAAAAAAATGTTTGTACACACCCACCCCAGTCGGTAATATACCGGCCGAAATCTGGAGGGTGGGAGTGGTGCAGGTTTATCCAGGAAACAACAACGAAAGCCCAGTGAGTATTCCGAATCAGTTAAGGAGGATACACAAGTGAGTATCGAAGACGTGGACGTTCAGCAGATAGAGAGCAAAGTGATCGAGATCATCAGCGAACAGATGGGCGTTGACAAAGCCGAAATTACCCGTGAGACCTCCTTCATCAACGATCTCAATGCTGACTCACTGGACACTGTTGAACTCGTCATGGAATTCGAGGACGAGTTCGATATGAGCATTCCGGATGAGGAGGCCGAGAAGATTCAAACCGTCGGCGCCGCTGTCGAGTACATCGTGAACATCGCCAAAACCAAGAAAAAAGAAAGCGCATAGAGTCAATGGACAGACGCCGAGTGGTAATAACGGGCTTGGGGTGCATTACAGCCCTGTCCGAGTCCGTCGATGAGTTGTTCACTGCGCTTTGCGAGGGTCGCAGCGGGGTTTCCACGATCGAATCGTTCGATACGGGCGCCTACCCGGTCCATTTCGCAGGCGAGATCAAGAGCTTCGACGTGACCCGGTACATCGACAGACGGGAAGCCAAACGCATGGACCGCTTCAGCGAATTCGCGGTCGCAGCCGCCATCCAGGCGGTCAAGGACAGCGGTTTGGACTTCACCAAGGAGGACCCCTATCGCGCCGGCGCCATCGTCGGCACGGGAATCGGCGGGATCAAAGAGATCGAAGAGCAGCACGTCCGGCTCCTGGAGAAAGGACCCAATAAGGTATCGCCCTTCTGTGTCCCCCGGCTCATGTCCAATGCTGCCAGTGGGAACATCGCCATTCAATTCGGTCTGCGAGGGCCGAGTTTCGCCGTATCGAGTGCCTGCGCCTCCGGGAATCACACCATCGGGGAGGCATTCTGGAATATCGCGAGCGGCCGAAGCGACATCGTCGTCACGGGGGGATCCGAGGCCGCATGCACCCCGATCGGCTTGGGTTCATTCTGTGCGGCCCGATCCCTGAGCACCCGCAACGACAGCCCGCAAACCGCGTCCAGACCGTTCGATCGCGACCGGGACGGTTTCGTCCTGGCCGAAGGAGCCGGCATCGTCGTCCTGGAGGAATACGAGCACGCCAAGAAGCGAGGAGCAAAGATCTATGCCGAGCTGCTCGGCTACGCCGCAACGGACGACGGCTATCACATCACGGCGCCGCTGCCTGACGGGGCCGGCGCGGCGATGGCCATGAAGCTGGCCTTGGCCGATGCCAAGCTCAATCCGGACGGAATCTCGTATATCAACGCGCATGGAACCAGCACGGAATTGAATGACATCGCCGAGAGCACGGCCATTCGCACCGTCTTCGGGGAACAGGCGTATAAGATCCCGGTCAGCTCGACCAAGAGTTGCCTCGGGCACATGCTTGGCGCTACCGCGGCGGTGGAACTCATCGCTTGCATCAAGGCCATCAACCACTCGCTGATTCCGCCGACGATCAATCTCGACAATCAGGATGAGCGATGCGGTCTCAAGATGGATTATGTCCCACTGAAGGCCCGCGAGGTCGCGATAAACACGGCCTTGAGCAATTCCTTCGGTTTCGGCGGTCACAACGCCTGCGTCATCGTCGGGCGCATTTGAGGCCCGTCCGGTTGCCCTTTGAGGAAAGCGCCGGCGTCGGGGAATCCGAGGGATTGGCGGGACGGTGTCGAGCATGACCAAGGCAGGTGTGGGGGCATCGTGATTTCATGCTCTGGGCAGTGCTATTCCTTGTCGTCGGATTGCTTCTGCTATGGAAGGGCGCCGATTTTCTCGTAGGCGGCGCCGTCGGACTGGCGGGAAGAATGGGGGTCAGCCAACTTGTCGCGGGGCTGACTGTCGTGGCCATGGGGACTTCCGCCCCGGAGGTAGCCGCCACGATTGCCGCCGCACTCAGCGGCAAAGGCGATATCGCCATCGGAAACGTCTGCGGTTCCAATATCGCCAACCTTGCACTGATCGGGGGGCTGGTCGCCATAATCCGTCCGCTTGAGGTCCGAGCGACGACGTTGCGTCGGGAGATCCCTGCCATGCTGGGAGTGGCTCTTCTCCTGTGGCCGGCGATCCGCGATCTCGTGGTATCGCGTTCTGACGCGGCCACCCTGCTCGTGGTATTCGGCGTCCTGGTTGCCTACACCATCCGGACGGCGAGGATTGCCCGGCCGGGCGAACCGTCCGAGAAACCGAACACCCCATCGGAGATACCCCCGACCGTGGGACGGGACATCCTTTTCATCGCCCTCGGGCTGGCGGCCCTGGCCGTCGGCGCCAAGGCGGCGGTATCCGGAGCCGTCACCATCGGAAGTTCGATCGGGTTGAGCGATGCGGTCATCGGCTCGACCGTCATCGCCGTCGGCACCTCATTGCCCGAGCTGGTCACCTGTGTGGTGGCAGCGGTCAAGGGCCATCACGACATCTCGGTCGGCAACCTCGTCGGTTCGAACATCTTCAATGCGGCCTTCGTCACGGGCATCGCGGGCCTCGTCCATCCGCTCGCGGTAACGGCAAGATTCGCGGGCGGCGTCGACTACTGGGTTATGATCGCAGTCAGTGTTGTGTTCACGGCGACCGTCGTCGTGGGTGGCCGCACAATACGCAGGCCAGGCGGCGGTGTCCTGCTCGCTGTTTACGGGGCATACATAGTCTATTTGCTGCAATCCACCCATCCCGCATAGGATCTCACGGGCTCAGCAGCATGGCGTCCGCGAAGATATCGGAGAAATCCTTTTCGTGGGCGATTTCAACGTACTGGATCTTCTTCGCCAGCGCGGCGGCCCTATCCCGGCACTCGTCGCTAATCAGCAGCATCTGGGCCCCGGTGGCGGCGGCGTTGCCGATGGATTGAATGCGATCGAGGGGCACGTTGGGCAGCAGGCCAATCCGTACGGCACTGCTGGGACGAATGTAGTTCCCGAATGCGCCGGCCAGCAAGACCCTGTCGATATCGCCCTCGGTCATGCCGAGCTTATTCATCAGAATTCGAATGCCGGCGAGAATGGCGCCCTTCGCAAGCTGCATCTCTCGGATGTCTCGCTGAGTCAGAACGATGCCCGAGCAGGCGGTCCCGTCATCGGGCGTTAGGCGAAATGCCGGCTGGCCGTCGCATCCGCAGAGCCGTGAGAAGATGGCGGCAGGCAGGCGCTCCCGGAGACTCTCCCGGTCCAGGAGACGGCCGGTCGCATCGACTACCCCCAAATCCACAAGCGCCGCCACGGCGTCGATCAGGCCGCTGCCACAGATCGAACGGGGTGGAGTGCCGCCGATTACCTCCAAATCAATGTCCCCATCAACCACGACCGCTTCGATGGCCCCGTCCGCGGCCCTGCTGCCGTGTTTGATGCGGGCCCCTTCCAAGGCCGGTCCGGCGGCGCAACTGGCCGCATAAAGCCTGTCGCGCGTCCCCAGGACGATCTCGCCATTGGTCCCGATGTCCACGAGGAGCGTCCGGTCCTGAACGGTATCCATGTCGGCCGCCAGAGCGGCCGCCGTTGTGTCGGCCCCCACGAAACCCGCGATGCTCTCAACGCAGTGGATGTTGCCTGCCGGGTTCATGTGCAGGCCCAGGTCGCCTGGGGGCAGGTCACGGGCATCCACAGCGTATGCGCAGTACGGCGCACGGCCGAGCTGCTCGACGGGGTATCCGAGGAATATGTGGTTCATCGTCGTGTTGCCGACGATGCAGGCTTCATAGATGCTCGATGCTTCAATCCCGGCCTGACGATAGAGCCCATCCGTCAGGTCGTTGATGCAATCGATGATAACCTTGTGAATCTCCCCCCGACGCGCCGGCGACTGCGCATAATTGATCCGGCTGATGACATCGTCGCCAAACCGGGTCTGCGGGTTGAGGACAGCTTCCGTGGCCACGCACCGACCATCAGCCATATCAAGGAGCTTTGCTACAACCGTAGTCGTGCCGATATCGACGGCAACGCCGAGGATTCCGTCCGGACCGGCGATTCCCTCATACCGCCGGAACACCGTAGGATGGACTCCCGCTCCAACTGCCAAGCCGTCCTTCAGGATCTTGTGCTCATAGAATCGCGACTCCGGCGGGACCGCGACCACGAGATCGCTTTCCACACGGTGTTGACATGCGAGGATTGGTTGTCCCGCGGGGAGCAGTCGAACCGCACACTTTCCACACATGCCCTTGCCACCGCAGGGTGTGGTCAGAATGATACCGGTTTGCCGGGCGGCCTCAAGGACGGCAGCGCCTTCGTGAATCGAGATTTCCTTGTCATCGGGCTTGAAGACTACGCGGAAATGCTTCATCTACGTTTTGCGCATCCGTCGCTGGGGGCCACGGTTCGACACCAGAGCCGCCTCGCAGGGGCCAGCCCTGCGAAGCGACGGTCTTAGCTGATCTTATGCCTGATCTTCCAGCGTGTACGTCTTTTCTTGCTGCCAATCTTCCTTCTACGTCGTGGTTTGGCCATGTACTTCTCCAACGTTATGCTAAAATCATTGCTGCGGATTCATTCCGACCCGTATAATGCAGTTTAGCACAGGCGGAATGTGCATGTAAAGGACAAAATATGATCCAGTGCGATCAATGCGAGCTGTGTGAGAAGGGGCCGGACGGACGCAAGGTCTTCCGATGTGACCCCTTTTCCAACGTCAAGGAAGCCGAGTGCATCGCCAAGTGGCAGCTCATTCGTCTCGACATGCTCCTGGGCAGCTACCAGAACATGCTCAAGTGGTACAGCAAGCTCGGGCCGCTGCAAGACAAGATCTTCAAGTACGTCCAGCGAGAGATTAGCGAGATGGAGGATTCGGAGGGCTGGAAGCTCGACGAGGACGAGAAAGAGGAGGGCCCGGACGACGCCTGGCCCGTCTGACCTGCCGACTCGGCGGCCGGCGTGCATCGCCGGCATGGGTCGGGCAGAACAGAGGCCTCGTGCGGCGACGGTAGAGCACAGGCGACCAGAACCCGGGTTGCCGAGCGTCCCGCACAATCGGAGTGGGGGTCGGGCTGCACGGAAAACCGTGGTGCGTGCGGCCGAGCATTTTCGCAAACCCTGCAATAAGACCTTGTGGACAAACGTCTTTTCGTTGTGAACGCAGCAGATGGGTAGAAGCGTCGAATTAGCCCGGATCATCGATGGCTGTAAATCGGGGGACGCTGACAGCTTCGCGCTGGTGGTTGACATGTACGCCGGCCGCTGCTACGGTTATTTTTATCGGTTGACAGGCGACCGGGACCTCAGCGATGAGCTCCTCAGCGAGCTGTTCATCAGGCTCGTCGAGAAGATTGGGTCGTATCGAGGCGGTGCGTTCGAGAGTTGGCTTTTCAAGATCGCATCGAACATCTTTCACGACCATCTCCGGGGCAAACAGCGACGTCGCAAGCTCCTGGATGCCCATCGATCAGAGTTGGAGCGGGAGCCCGACTTGAATGAATCGCGATTCTCGGACGATGGGCCGGAACGCCTCGACAGACTCCAGGTCCATCTGAACCGGTTGGATGCCGATACCCGCGAATTGATCATGCTGCGATTCTACTCGGAACTGAGTTTCAAGGAAATCGCGCAACAGCGGTCCGAGCCGCTGGGGACTGCGCTGTCCAAGCTGCACCGCGGTCTGAAGAAACTGAGAGACCTCATGGAGGGGTAGAGGGTGGATGCTATGAGAGATCATGCACGCGAAAACCTGACGGAGCTGCTCAGGCAGTTCATGGATGAGTCCGCAGCCCAAGCCGCACAGGCCGACATTGAAGGGGCGGAACGGATACTGGACGCTCATCCGACGCCGGCTCCGTCGCCCCACACCCTGTCGGCTGTCAAGTCGCTGATGGTCATCGCGGCGGCCCGCCGGCGCAGGCGAATTCACATCTTCCGCGGCGCCGTTGCCACGGCTGCGGCGGTAGTCCTGACGGTGTTGCTCGGACGCTATGGCAGTGCTCCAACCGACCAAGCCAGGGTGAACTTTGCATCGATCATCCCTACGGCGGTCTGGGAGAGTCGCGATATTGCTGCCGACGATCTCGATCTGGTGTATTTTACGTCCCAAATTCACCAAATCGAGACACAGATGCGAGACCTGGAGGCAGAAGACGTCGTCCCTGGAGACAACGATGTCCTCGACAACATTGAGATAGAGTTGATTGCCATTGAGACCGAGTTTTGGAAAGGATAGTGACGATGCGGTTAGGTCAAGTGGCCATGCTTGTGGTGGGGATTGCGTTGGCCGGTGGATTGACGACAGCGACTCTGGCGGCTGCGGAGGCGAAGCCGGAGAAGAACGACATCTGGAAAGATGAGCCCAAGGAGACCCGCCCGCCGTGGCAGCGGGACCTGACCCAAGAACAGATCGAGTATGTCATGAAGGGCATTCAGCAGCGTGACCCTGCAAAAGCCAAGGAGTTGACCGAGCTGCGACAGAAGGAGCCGGGACGGTTCATGACGGAAATCCGCGAGCAGGGTCGCCCAGAAATCGAGCAGATGATGCGCGAGCGATGGGAGGCCCGCCGACAGGAGCGGAACAACAGGTTCCTGGAATGGCTCAAGGCCAACTACCCCGCCGAGGAGCAGACCCTGGCGAAACTCAAGGAGAGGGACCCACAACTGTACCTCTCTGCTTTTGACAACGCGATGAATCGGTACGGCTACATCTTCGATGCGGAGAGTTCCAGCCCGGAGTTGGGGACTGTCCTCAAGGAGGATTTCGACCTGAGGAAAAGGTCGGAGGAGTTGTGCTGTCGCCTTCGCAGCGAGAAATCCGATGCCAAGAAGCAGGCCATCGGCGCGGAACTGCAGGAGGTCGTCGCCCGCCGGTACGATCTGATCGTCCGCCGCAAGGAAATCGCTTACGAACAGCTTCTCAAGCGGCTTGAAGAGCTTCAGTTGCAAATCACCGAGAGCAAAGACGACATCGCCAGATACAAAGACACGAAGACCAAACAGGAAAACGTCAGGCAGCGAATCCGGGACCTCACCGAGAACAAGGTCCGGTTCAAGTGGGACTGAAGCGGCTGACGACAGCCCTGGACGCTGCGATGGTCATTCTGAACGAAGCGTAGCGGAGTGAAAGGTCTGGCCTGCGACCAAGAGAGACCTTCTTCTTCGGTGATGGTCAGAGTTTCTGCCGCCGGATCTCTTCCTGGGTGGCCCGTTTGAGGGTTCGTTTCTCGCTGCCGGTCAGGCTGTGCAGGCCCTCACGATGGACCTTGGCCAGGATGCGGTCCACCTCGACCTGAAGCTTGCGGCTCTCTTCGAGTTTCTTCTCCCATGAGCCCGCCCGCACTTTGAGCGTGAACCGGCCCCATCGCGGCTGCAACAACACATAGGCCGCCCCCACCGCCATGCCGGCGAAATGAGCGGCTTCTCCCCCGGCATTGTAGCCGTTCATGATCACAATCAGCAAAGACCTGGCGGCAAGCACGACCGCCATGATGCGAATCGGAACGGGGAAGACAAACAGCACCAGGACGAAGTGCGGAAACAGGATCGCGCAGGCGGACACCAGCCCGAGGATCGCCCCAGAGGCCCCGATCATGGGACCTGACGCCAGAAAGCCCGCGTGGACCAGCAGGGGATAAACAACTCCGCCCGCGGCGCCGCAGGCCAGGTAGAACAGCACGAATTTACGACCGCCCCAGGACCGCTCCAACGCCGGGCCGAGCATGAACAGGCCGAACATGTTGAAGAGGATATGAAAGAGATCGGTCCGGCTGTGCAGGAACTGGTAGCCAATCAGCCGCCAGGGCTGCAGTGTTGTGCGCCATGATACCGGGTTCACGGCAAACCACCGTTCCAGGAAGTCCCCCAGCGCAGGGACGAAGCTCAGAACGAAAACGCCGAAATTCGCGATCAGCAGCCATTTGACCGCCGGCGTCGCGTGCGGCATGCTGAAACGCATGTTCGGCAGACCGAACCGCTGCTGCCGGAACTCGGACTGCGTGTAATCTCTGTCGTACAGCCCCATAGATACCTATGTCTTAGCAAAACCCAGATCTGCAAACAAGGCCATTCTATCATAATATCGGCAATTTGGCAAGATGTTCACAGGTAAACAGCGAGACGCAATGGGAGAATGCGGATTCTTGGCCCCCTGTGGAGAATGTCACCATCTCTCCTGTCCACCGCGGTTGCTTCGACACAGGCGGCCCCACAGTCCGAGAATGTGACGTGGCAACTCCGGCTCGCTCCTGCGCGGACACGTGCGTCAAGGCAGCAACTACTGGTTCGCGGCCTCGATCAACTGGCGGCAGTAGTCCACCGCCTGCTTGAGGGTGGCCGCCAACTGCGCATCGCCCTGGGCCTGCGCCAGGGCCAGGGCCCGTTCTTCGTGACGAAGGGCATCCTGGAACCGGCGTTTTTGCATGCAGACGCCGGCCAGGAGATGATTGAGTGCGGGCGAACCATCCACGTTCGGGTTGAGTTGCATCGCCCTGGCATAGCAGAGCTGCGCCTGCTCCATCTGGCCAAGGTCGGCCAGGGCCTGAGCCAGGCAGTAGTGGGCCTGTGCGTTCCGGGGGTCGATCTCGACGACCCGCGACAGGTGCGGTTGCGCCTCTTTGGACTTGCCCGTCAGGAACAGGGCCTCGCCGAGATGGAGATGCACCCGCGCCGGGGTGTACTGGTCATCCAGCCCGTTCGGCATCTGACGCAGCGCCTCGGCAAAGTGCCGGGTGGCCTCCTCGATCTTCTGTTGGTGCAGCAACGCCATGCCCAGATCGTAATGGGCCCGGGGGTTGTACGGATCGAGCTCGAGGGTCCTCAGTAGATGGGTCATCCCCTCTTGCGGGGCATTCTTAACGTTGTACAGCAGGAACCCAAGCTTCTGGTGCGCCTCGACATTGTCGGGATTGAGCTTCAGAGCATTGTTGTACTCGGCGATCGCGTTGTTCGCGTCCCCCTGCCGGTAGAACTCATTGCCCGCACGGACGAACGAATAGTCGTTGAGGAACTGCTCCTGGATCTTCACGATGGCGTCCGGCCGGGCGTTGACGAACTCCGGAATATTCGCAGCCCGGTCTGGCGATGTCAGGTGCGACAACAGCACGGGCGGGCTGCTCTCGCCGTTTTCGTCGATGTGCGCCAGGCAAAGCTGCGTGTAGTCGGACCATCCCTTGGACGAGAACACGAGCCACTTGCCGTTAGGCGAGAAGCTGTGCCAGGAGTTCATGCGACCCGTGTTGCACTGGAGCCGACGGGCCTGGCCCCCCTCGGCGGGCAGAATGTACAATTCGCTATCCTTCTGGAGCAGCATGTAGCTTCTGGCCTTGCAGAAGACGATCCATTTCCCGTCGGGCGAGTAGCGGCCGAAGTAATTACTCACGCCGTTGTTCGACGCGCCGACGACCGGCTCGGGCGTGCCCCCCCGGCCCTCGTTGAAGGGAACCCGGTACAGATCGAACAGGAATGGCTTGCCGTCTTCGACGAATTCCTTGCATTCCTCCCGCGTCAGGAGGATTTTGCCCTGGCCTTGCGTGTGCTGGAGATCGTACGCCCTGCTGCGGGCAAAGAGAACGTACTTGCCGTCCGGACTCCAGCTCGGATTGCTCTGGACGAACACGGGGTCATCCGCCCCCGGCAGCGGGCTGAACACCTTTGTCTGGCGGTCATAGACGCACAGGATGCCTTTGATCGGGAAGAACAACTGGCTGAACGCCAGGTCCGGCATGGGCACGAACACGGACTTGTCCTTGACCGTGCTGAGCACATACCGGCCGTCGGGAGACATCTGCGAGAGCAGGCCGAACGTCTGCTCGCCGTCCTCCTTCTTGTAGTCGTTCCAGGTGATGATGTCGCTCGTCGCCAGCACCATCTGCGGCTTGATCGGCGAGATGACGTAGGAGCCCTTGCTGTTGGCGTAGTCCACGTCCATCGCGAGCAGCCGGCCGTCCTGCGAGAAGGAATGGCAGTTCCCGCAGACGGGCAGGTTCGCAAGAATCACAGGCGGTCGCTGCAGCGAAGAGATGGACCCGAAACGCCAGCGAATTCGCGAGGGGTCCTTGACCGCATCGACAAACGGCAGATTCACCTCCCGATAGAACAGGGGCGCCCCCACCTCGTCTTTCGATGTCTGAATGCCAAGGGTAGCCGCCGAGACAACCCGGACCGGCTTGCCTGGCCGGACACCCACCACGAGCACTCTCGCCTCCTGGTCGGCGGAGGCCGTTTTGATCCGCTCCCACTCCTGCACCGTGGGCATCCACTGCCGCTCTCGAATTACGTGACTGACCGCCGACTGGTCGCCCAATGCCACACGGACGAGCCACGCGGAAACCTCGGGATTTGCGTCCTCCCATCGGAACTCCGGCGGCGCAATCTCAAGGGGAAACAGGGTCCCATGCAGCGGGTACAGCATCTTGACGCCGGCGGGAATCGGGTCTCGCTGGTAGGCGGCCAGGATATCCTCTGCATCCAGGGACGCACGGTTCATCCACACGAGCACTCCGGCCACCGCCGCAACGACGGCCAATGCGAGCACACAGACAAATCGTTTGCGCATGCACTGCCCTCACACGCATCTCATCCAACCACGAGCCCGGCAGGCGCTACGCCCTCAATACCTGCCCGTGCCCGCCTTCCAGGCCCGGCTCGTCATGCATTCGGCAGTCCAGTCTAACACATCGGCGGGACACGATCCAGAGAAAGAGCGCGGCGTTACGGAGGACGGCGGGGTCTACTTCGAGAGGTCTGCCGGCAGCCGTTCCGGTTTGGCGCAGGAGAAGAAGGCAACGAGCACGAGGCCCAGAATCGCCAGAGCAATACTGAGAATCTGCGCAATGGTCAGCCCGGCGGCCTCGAACGGATTGTCGTCGCGGAGCATCTCCATGCAGAACCGCAGAATCCCGTAGAGGATGAACATGATGCTGAACGTCACGCCGGGCTTCGTGAGAAAACGATATCGTTTTGCCTCTTCCGCCTTCTGTGAACGACGCCAGATGCCATAGAGAATCAGAGTCAGCAATACCGCCCCTGCAGAGGAGTACAACTGCGTCGGATGGACCGGCAGGCAACGATACTCGCCGTGGGCAAGGCGCTCCTGCTGGGCGGGCGTCAGGTACTTCCATGGCTTGAGTGCCGCAACGTAGTAACCCTGCTCGTCAATGTACCCGAAGTACTCCTGGGGCAGATGCAGCCGCGCCTCGAGCCGGTGGCGGTCCATGTCGGGACTCGCCTGGCTCTCGTAGGCAAACGAGCCGTACGGGAACCGCACACCCCAGGGCAGCTCGGTGGGCTTTCCGTAGCAGCAGCCGTTCAGGAAACACCCGATCCGGCCGAAGATCAACGCCGTCGTCAGTCCGACCGCCAGCACATCAAGGTAGTGCCGCATGGGCAGCTTGTGATGCCAAATGTACAGCAGGATCACGGCGATGGCCAGCACCACGCCGCCGATCAGCTCCAGACCACCATTCCAGATGGCGAAGAAGTCACCCCAGTCGTCGCGGAACTGGTCATAATAGTGGACGATGAAAAAGACCCTCGCGCCCACGACGCCGGCGATGAGCGAGTACAGAGCCGCGTTGGTGATGTGCTGGGGATCACGCGTGAAATGACGACTTAGATAGCGGATCACCGCCACCGCGGCCAGGAATCCCACGACCATCATGAAGCCGTAGCTTTTGACGGTCAGGTGAACGATGGGGATTTCGAAAAGCTGGGGGTGCATCCAATCACTGCGGCTTCACAATCCTGTTGTTCTCATCCAGCAAGACGACCTTTGGAGCGAGTTCCTTCGCCTCTTCCGGCGTGCACAGGGCAAAACTGAAAATAATGATGATATCCTTCGCTTTGACCAATTGGGCCGCGGCGCCCAGGATCACGATCCTGCCTGCGCCCGCCTCACCCGGCACGACGTAGGTCTCCAACCGGTTGCCGTTGTTCAGGTCGGCCACCGTGACTGCCTCGTAGGGAACCAGGCCCGACGCCTTCATGAGGTTCTCATCGATCGCAATGCTGCCTGGATAATGCAACTTCGCGTCCGTAACCCGAGCCCGATGCAACTTGCTTTTCAACACTTTTATCAACATATTCTCTCGATGCGTGTACCGTTCCTCACACTCAACCGTGGGGTATTATACCCCGTTTGCCGGTGCTGTCCACTACGATGTTGTCAATCAGCCGGGTCGAGCCGAGCCGGGCCGCGATGGCGACCAGGACCCGTCCGTTCACCCGCTCGACGGCGTCCAGGCTCTCAGCATCCACCAGACTGATGTATTCGACCTGCAACGCCGCAACTTCCCCGAGGACCCTCTGCATGGCCTCGACGATTCTCGAGGCATTCCGCTCGCCGGAATCAATGAGTTCCTCGCATCGCTGCAGGGCCCGGTAAATCACAGGGGCCTGCCTCCTCTCCTGCGGGTTGAGGTACTGGTTCCTACTACTGATCGCCAGTCCGTCCGGTTCGCGAACCGTCGGGCAAACAACGATCTCCAGGGGCATGTTCAGATCCGCCACCATCCGACGGATCACGGCAACCTGCTGAGCGTCCTTCTGGCCGAAGAAGGCAACGTCGGCGCCGACGATATTGAAGAGTTTCGTGCAGACAGTGGCCACCCCTCGGAAATGGCCCGGCCGGGACCGTCCGCACAGAGGTTCAGTCAACTTCTCCACCGTGACCCAGGTCAGATTCTCTCGGGGATACATCTCGGCCGGACTTGGAGCGAAGATCGCGTGGGCGCCGTGCCTCTCGCAGAGATCGACGTCCTTCTCAAACGGGCGGGGATACTGCTCGAAGTCCTCGCCAAGACCGAACTGGGTCGGATTGACAAAGATGCTCACGACCACGTAACCACAGCGCGCGGAAGCCACATCGATCAACGAGGCATGTCCGATGTGCAGGGCTCCCATCGTAGGCACGAATCCTACCGTCTTGCCCGCCACACGGGCCTGGGCGACAAACGCATTGATTTCAGCTATCGTTCTTGCGATCTGCATGTCATCTCTCAAGCATGGTTATCTACGGCCGGCGCGGGTTCCATTGGCGGTGCGATGTACGCACGAACCTGACGCACCAGATGCTCTACCACGTCGTCTGCGTAGCCGGTCAGTGTCGAAGCCGGGACACGAATCACCGGACAGGTCTTCCAACTCGCGAACAGGTGTTTGTAGTCGCCGTCGAGGGCCTCCAGGAAGCCCAGTCTCATCGTTTGTTCATAGGGCCGGTTGCGGCCGTGAATCCGGTCGAGACAGTTGCTCGGGGAATCCTCCAGGTAGATCACGAGCACCGGCCTGGCCACCTTCCGGACAAACGCCGGGTAGACGCTCTCATAGAGCTGCAACTGATGACCGTCGAGAAGGCGCCTCGCGTAGATCAGCTCCTTGTCGAACACGTAGTCCGTGATGAACACCTTGTCGCGAGCCAGGCGGTCCGGGCTCAACTGTTCCGCACGGTTCACCAGGAAGTAGAGCTGCGAATCCAGGGCAAGCTCCGCCTTGCCGGCGTAGACCTGCGGCAGAAAGGGGTTCGTGTCGTAGGGCTCCGGCAGGACCTCGGCCGGCAGGATCTCGGCCAGCTTGCGGGCCAGCGTGGTCTTGCCCACCCCGATCACGCCCGCGACGCTGACCACCTGGGGCGCCTTCGAGTCGAGGAGAAAACTCCCGCCGCCCAGGCGGCGCGACAGCTCGCTCACAGGTTCCTTGAGCAACGGGTGAACGAGCTTGGGGTCCAGTTGGCACAGCCCATCGAGGACGAACGACCGCAAGTGGACGTCCGGGTGCGGGACAGTCAGACCGGCGGCATCGATGATCTCGTCGCCATAGAGCAGCAGATCCAGGTCGATCGGCCGGGACTGCCAGGAGGTGTTGGGCTGTCGCCCGAGAGCAGCCTCCGTCGCCTTGAGTCTTCCGAGGAGTTCGGCGGGCCTCAGGCCCGTCCGGACCTCGGCCACGCCGTTGAGATACTTCGGCTGCTCGGCCTGCCCCAGCGGCAGGGTCTCCCGGATATCGCTGACGCGAACGACTTCGATGCTGCCGTTGCCGCCCAGCATCCGCAGGGCATCGCGGATCGAGCGTTCCCGATCCCCCAGGTTGCTGCCCAGTCCGATGTAAGCCGTCACTCGCATAGAAGTCTCAAGTTTCAAGTGTGAAGGTTGAAGTGCCCAGACGCTATCCTCGGTTTCTTACTTCAAACCTGAAACCTCACACCTCAAACTTCCTAATCCTGTCCAACGCCTCTTTGACGTTCTCGGGCTGGCCGAAGGCGGTCAGACGCACGTAGCCTTCGCCCGCGGGTCCGAACCCGGCGCCCGGGGTGCATACGACGTGGACTTCGTTCAGGAGCCGGTCGAAGAACTGCCAGGACCCGACCCCTTCCGGCGTTCTGACCCAGATGTACGGGGCATTGACGCCGCCATAGACTTTGTAGCCGAGCTTCGTGAGCCCGGTGCGAATCATGGCGGCATTCGCCATGTACAAATCGATCGTCTGCTGGATTTGCTCCTTGCCCTGCGGCGAGTAAATCGCGGCGGCCCCGACCTGCGTGATGTAGGACACGCCGTTGAATTTCGTGCAGTGCCGGCGCTTCCAGATCGGAGCCACATCCACCGCTTGGCCGTCTTTCGTGTACGCTTTGAGCTGCTTGGGCACAATGCTGTAGGCGCAGCGGACGCCAGTGAAGCCGGCGGTCTTCGAGCAGCTTCGGAACTCGATGGCGACCTCCTTGGCCCCTTCAACCTCGTAGATCGAGTGGGGAATCGCCGGGTCGCTGATGTAGGCCTCATAAGCCGCGTCGAAGAAGATTACCGCCTTGTTCTTGCGGGCGTACTCGACCCACCTCGCCAACTGGTCCTTCGTCGCCACCGAGCCAGTCGGGTTGTTTGGGAAGCACAGGTAGACCATATCGACCGCCTTCCGCGGCGGCGCGGGCACGAAGCCGTTCTCCGCGGTCGCAGGCATATAGACGATCCCCGCGTACTGGCCCTCATCCCCCGCCGGACCGGTTCGACCCGCCATCACGTTCGTATCGACGTAGACCGGGTAGACCGGGTCGGCCACCGCCACCGTGTTCTTGACGCCGAAGATCTCCTGCATGTTGCCGGTGTCGGGCTTGGTCCCGTCGCTGACGAAGACCTCATCGAGGTCGATGCTCACGCCCCGCTGCGCGAAGTCGTTTTCGACGATGGCCCTGCGGAGGAATTCGTAGCCGATGCCGGTGTCCTCATAGCCCCGGAACGTCTCGGCCCGGCCCATTTCATCGACCGCCTTGTGCATGGCGTCGATCACCTCAGGCGCCAGGGGCTGGGTCACATCGCCGATGCCCATGCTGATGACCCTGGCCTGCGGATGTTCCTGCTTGAACAGGCGAACCCTCCGGCCGATCTCTGGAAACAGGTATCCGGCTCGGAGCTTCAAGAAATTCTCATTGACTCTGATCATGACTTCACAATCCTTCTGGTTTCCCCTCTGGCTGATCGTGTGGAATACACGGCAGTGTGGTTTCAAGTCGAATCAAAGGGGGCATTCTATGATGCAACCGGGGCCACGTCAAGCGGCAACCGCAAGGCAATGAACGGATGCTGCCGGGGCGCAATGGCTGCCGGAAACTGATTGCGTGGGTCACCCTGCGTGCTATAATTGCGGCACTGAGCTAAATGTCGACAACAGCATGGTTTCCATGCACATGCGTTCTTGAAAGGAGGACCGCAGAATGTCGCAGTCACACAAAGTCGCCACGTCAACCACGCATCCCGCTTCCCTGAGTCGTCGCCATTTCATGGCCGGCGCCGGAGCGGCCGTCGCGTCGTTCGCCGTAGTCAAGCCAAGCCTTGTCCGCGGGACAGCCGCCAACTCCAAGGTCAATCTCGGCCTGATCGGCTGCGGCGGTCGCGGGACCTGGATTGCCAAGCTCTTCAAGGCACACGGCGGGTACAACATCGTCGCCGCATCAGACTACTTCCAGGATCGCGCCGACAACGCCGGCAGCGAACTCGGCGTGCCCCAGGCCAATCGATTCACGGGCCTCAATGGGTATTTGAAGGTGATCGAGAAAGCAGATGCCGTGGCGCTCGAGACCGCCCCGTACTTCCGCCCCGAGCATGCGGCCGCCGCGGTTGAGGCCGGCAAGCACACGTATCTCGCCAAGCCCATCGCCGTCGACGTCCCGGGGTGCCAGACCATCGGCAGCAGCGGCGCAAAGGCCACGGCCAGGAAGCTGGTCTTCCTGATCGACTTCCAGACCCGGGCGGATCCCTTCTACATCGAAGCCCTCCGGCGTCTCCATGAACAGAAAGCCATCGGCGAAATCGGGTTCGGCGAGGCGATCTACCATGCGGGCTGCCCATTCAGAGGAATGTACAACACCTGGCGCAGCGATCCCCAGAACCCGGAGAATCGCATCCGCGCCTGGGGTCTCGACAAGGTCCTCTCCGGCGACATCATCACCGAGCAGAACATCCACACGCTCGACGTGATGAACTGGATCATGGATGTTCCGCCCGTCTGGGCAGTGGGCACGGGCGGCCGCAAGTTCCGGCCCGTCGGCACCTGCTACGACACGTTCAGCCTCCTGTTCCAGTACCCCAACAACGTCGGCATCACCTTCAGCTCGCGACAGTGCGAGGGCCACGGCACACAGCCCGAGGGCATCCGCAACCGCATGTTCGGCACCGAGGGCGTCCTGGAGACCGAGTACGGCGGCCAGGTCCTCATTCGCGGCAAGAACTTCTATCGCGGCGGCTCCTCGCCGGGCATCTACCAGGACGGCGCCATCGCCAACATCAAGACCTTCTACGACAGCATCGTAGCGGGCAAAGTCGATAACCCCACCGTCGAGACCAGCGTCCGCAGCAACCTGATCACGATCCTGGGCCGGACCGCGGCCTATGAGACTCGCCTGGTCACCTGGGACGAGATGCTCAAAAAGAACGAGAAGCTCGACGCCAATCTGAAAGGCCTGAAGACTTGATGATGCTTGTAGTGTGCCCATAAGGGCATATCTTCTACCTCGGGATATGCGAAGGCACGAAGGATAACGCCTTACGGCGTCACTACGAACGAGTTGAGGAGAAGTCATATGATGAGTAGAGCGATCAGCCGCCGGCAGATACTCGCCACCGCCATGGGCGCATATGCGGGTTTGGCGTCCCTGCCGACCACGACCCTGTTTGGACAGGAAGAGAATCGTCAGAGAGGACAACGCACACCGCGAGGCTTCAGGCTCGGCGTGTGCGACTGGACCATCGGCAAGCGGTGTGACCCCGCGGCCTTCGCCCTCGCCAAGAAGATCGGCCTGGACGGCGTCCAGGTGGACTTCGGCGGAGGGCCCGACCAGGACCCGCCCTTGTTGGATGCGGAACTCCAGAAACGCTATCCCGAAGAGGTCCGAACTCAGGAGATGAGAATCGCCGCCCTGGCGATGGGCGGGCTCAACGAGGTGCCCTACAAGAGCGACCCACGCGCCGAGCAGTGGGTGGACAAGGCCATCGACGTCGCCCAGGCCATGCCCATGCGGCAGAAGATCATCCTCCTGGCCTTCTTCGGCAAAGGCGATCTGAAGAACGACGCGGCGGGCACTGACGCTACAGTCGCGAAGCTCAAGAATATCGCCGCCAAGGCCGAGAAAGCCAATGTGACCCTCGCGGTCGAATCCTGGCTCAATGCCGAGGAGCATATCGCCATCCTGGACCGCGTCGGTTCGCCCGCGGTGCAGGTGTACTATGATGTCGCCAACTCCCACAAGATGGGCTACGACATCTACAAGGAGATTCGCACGCTCGGCAAGCGGATCTGCCAGTTCCACGCAAAGGACTACGACGACCTCTACGGCAAAGGCTCCATCGACTTCGCGCGCGTCCGCGAGGCGATGGACGAGATCGAGTACCGGGGCTGGCTGGTCATGGAAGGTGTGAAGATGCCGCTCGGCGTCGAGGAAAGCTGCAAGTACGACGCGGAGTATCTCAGGGGCGTGTTCCCGCGAAGAGTGGGATAAGGACAAAACCCGAAGCACGAAATTCGAAATCCGAAACAAATTCAAAGAAACGAAATCCAGATGATCGAAACGCGGTCGCGTAGTCGGAGGATTTGTTTTGAGTTTTGGGTTTTGGTCATTCGTGCTTGTTTCGGATTTCGATCTTCGAATTTCGGATTTTCTTCGTGAAAGGCAGGTGTGACGATGAGAGTATGGAAGGCCTTTGTGGTGTTCGTAACACTCCTGATGACGACCCTGGTCACAGCGACGCCACTCGACGATTACGTGGCCAAACCAGATGCCAGCTACACGTACAGTCTCGTCAAGACCATCGACCACCCGCTCGGCAAGATCTACGTCCTGGACATGAAGTCCCAGACCTGGCGGACGGGGGCGGAAGTCAACCGCACGCTCTGGCAGCACTGGCTCACGATCATCGTCCCGAACGGCGTCACCAGTGACACCGCCCTGCTCTGGATCAACGGCGGCAGCAACGGAGGCAATCCGCCCTCCGGTCCGGACGGCATGCTCACCCAGATCGCCCTCCAGAGCAAGACCGTGGTGGCGGACCTCAGGCAGGTGCCGAACCAGCCGCTGATCTTCTCCGACGATCCCGGCAACCAGCGGCACGAAGACGCCATCATCGCCTACACCTTCGACAAATACGTCAAGACGGGCGATGGAACCTGGCCGCTCCTGTTGCCGATGGTCAAGAGCGCAGTCCGCGCAATGGACACGATCCAGGATCACATGGCCAAACCCGCCAACGGCAGTCTGAAGATCAACCAGTTCGTCGTTTCCGGCGGCTCCAAACGAGGCTGGACCACCTGGTTGACAGCAGCCGTGGATAAGCGAGTTCGGGCCATCGCCCCTTGCGTGATCGACGTGCTCAATATGGACGAGCAGATGCCGCACCACCTGGCCGCCTACGGCTTCTACTCGACCGCCATTGGAGACTATCAGGCCCATGACATCTTCAGCCGGCTCGGCACCCCGGAGGGACAGAAACTCATCAGCTTCGTGGACCCCTACGAGTACCGGGATCGCTACACGATGCCGAAGTTCCTCCTGAATTCGTCGGGCGACCAGTTCTTCCTGCCCGACTCCGCCCAGTTCTATTTCCAGGATCTGCCCGGTTCAAAGTACCTTCTGTACAACCCAAATACGGACCATGGGCTCGATGGCTCCCAGGCCGACAAGGCCATGCTGGCGTGGTACAGAGGCATCCTTGCCGGTCGTGAGCTACCGCAATTCTCCTGGCAGGTTGCCGACCAGGGACACATGGTGGTCACCGCCAAGACCAAACCCACGCAGGTGAACCTCTGGACCGCAACGAACCCGAACGCCAGAGACTTCCGGCTGGAGACCATCGGCAAGACGTGGACCAGCTCGCCGCTGGCCGGCGCCAACGGCGGAGTCTACGACGCCCAGGTCAAGGCCCCCGAGAAGGGCTGGACTGCGTACTTCGTCGAGCTGACGTTCGATTCCGGCACGCCGGCCCCCTACCGATTCAGCACGGAGGTCCGCGTGGTCCCGGATACGCTGCCGCATGCGGACAAGCTGAAAACCCCTGCGAAGTAGTCGGCCACCAGGCTTGACGGACGGACAATGGCATTGAGGCAAAGGATGGAGATCCGATGGGAGTAGATGCACTGGTCCTGCTGGCGGCAGGGACGCCCGAGCAGACCCACCCGGCGATTCCCCTGATTATCCTGGCTGTCGGGATCGCCATTGTCATCGGCATGATCGTCGTTCTTCGCGTCAACGCATTCCTGGCGCTGATCACGGCGGCCATGGTTGTCAGTCTCCTGTCGCCGGGGCCCTTCGCCGACAGGGTCGGCCGAGTCGCCGCGGCGTTTGGCATCACCGCGGGCAAGATCGGCGTCGTGATCGCCCTGGCGGCAATCATCGGGGACTGCCTGATCGCCTCCGGCGCCGCGGATCGTGTCGTGAGGATGTTCGTCCGGCTCCTGGGCGAGAAGCGATGCGAGATCTCGCTGATGTCCAGCGGGTTCGTTCTGTCGATTCCGGTCTTCTTCGACACCGTGTTCTACCTGCTGCTGCCTCTCGCTCGCTCGATGCACCGGCAAACCCAAAAGAGCTACCTTCTCTTGATTCTGGCGATGGGCGCCGGCGCCTCCATCACGCACTCCATGATCCCTCCGACGCCGGGGCCCCTGATCATCGCCGAGACGCTGAGCATCAATCTGGGCATGATGATCGGCATCGGGCTTCTGTGCTCGATCCCGACGGCTGTCGTGGTCCTGTTCCTCGTGCGGTGGCTGGCGGGACGAATCGAGATCCCCATGCGCGCTCTCGGTGGCGGACGGACGGAATCAGATCCACTGCCGGACGACAAGCTTCCCGGCCTGTTCATGTCCATCCTGCCCATCATTCTGCCGGTGCTGCTGATCACCATGGACACGGTGGTCTCCTCGCTGGCGAAGGGCGCCGGGCCGGATTCAGCTCTCAAGCACGTCGCAGGCTGGACCGCCCTGCTCGGCAACCCCAACCTGGCGATGATGCTCTCGGCGGCCATCGCCCTGCACGTCCTGTGGCATCATCGCAAACCCGGACGCGAGGGACTCGCCAGGATGATCGAAACATCGCTCATGAGCGCCGGCGTCATCATTCTGATCACCTCCGCCGGCGGTGCATTCGGCGCCATGCTCAAGGAAGCCCAGATCGGCCCCGCCATCCGGGACATGTCCGTCGGCGGCGCCGCCCAACTGGGCGGCCTCAAACTCCTGTTCATGGGCTTTTTCGTCGCGTTTCTCATCAAATTCGCCCAGGGAAGCAGCACAGTCTCGATGATGACGACCTCGGCGATGATGGCGACGCTTATCCCACCGACCGACGTGCTGGGCTACCACCCCGTGTACATCGCCTGCGCCATCGGCTGGGGCGCCCAGTGCGGCAACTGGATGAACGACTCGGGTTTCTGGGTTTTCGCCAAGATGGGCGGCCTGACCGAGATCGAAACCCTCAAAACCTGGACGGTCACCGTGAGCAGCACGGCAGTCATCGGCCTGCTCGTCACGACACTCTTCGCGACCCTCCTGCCGCTGACGTGAGGTGCTGAAGTGAAAGCGTTGCTCTACACAGGACCTTATACATTCGATTTCACCGACGTCCCCGACCCACCGGTGGGCGACGAGGATGTCCTGGTCCGAGTCAAAGCCTGCGGCATCTGCGGGTCCGACGTCGCAGGCCACACGGGCAAGACCGGCCGTCGGCTGCCTCCCCTCATCATGGGACATGAGGCCGCCGGCGTCGTGGAACGCGTGGGCTGCGGCGTCGTCGGTTTCGCACCGGGCGACCGCATCTGCTTCGATTCGACGGTCTACTGCAATCGGTGCCCCGCCTGCCGAGAGGGCCGGTTCAACCGCTGCGTCAAGCGACAGGTGCTCGGTGTTTCCGTCCCCGAGTTCAAGCGAGACGGGGCCTTTGCCGAATTCCTCGCTGTACCTCATTGGATCTGCGCCAAGCTGCCGGACAATATGTCGTTCGTGCAGGCGTCGCTGCTGGAGCCTGTCTCCATCGGCGTACACGCCGCAAGCCGTGCTCCGATCTCGAAAGACGATACGGTCGTGGTCATCGGCGCCGGGACCATCGGCCTGTTCATCCTCCAAGCCGCGAAGCTCCGAGGGGCCAGGACCGCCATCGCGTCGGACCCCAACGAGTTTCGACTCCACCTGGCCAGGCAGGTCGGCGCCGATGTCTGCGTCAATCCGAGCAGCATCGGTTTGAAGGAGGCAATCCTCAAGACAACGGAGGGTCACGGCGCGGATGTCGTCTTCGAAGCGGTTGGCTTCGCCGACGCGTTCCGTCAAGCCGTCTCGATCACGAGAACGGGCGGCCACGTCGTCGCCGTCGGCAACCTCCAAAAGGAGGTCGAGTTCAACCTGCAGGAACTGGTGTCGCGGGAACTCACCTTCACGGGTTCCTACGCCAGCTCGGGCGAGTTCCGGACCTGCATCGAGCTGATCGCATCGGGTCGAATCGACGTCGCACCGCTGGTCAGTGAGGTGCTGTCGCTCAGCGAAGGTCCCGCCGCGTTCAGACGCCTGCTGGAAGCCAAGGAGAACCTGCTGAAGATCGTGCTGGAACCGTAGCACGCCAGAATAATGTTCGATTGTTGATGTGTGATTGTCGATTTGAAGAGGTTGATCCGCAGCGCTCTTCAAATCACAAATCAACCTTCAAGAATCAAACTTGAAACTCGAGGTCCTGTACAAGGGATCTTGATAGGAGTATTCAGGGATGGAGAAGCTTTTCGATCTGTCGGGCAAAGTCGCTGTCGTCACGGGAACGAGCCGCGGGCTGGGCCAGTACTTCGGCCGGGCGCTGGCCAAGGCCGGCGCGGACCTCGTCATCACCAGCCGCGACCCGGCCCGCCTGACCCCCTTCAAAGAGGAAATCGAGGGACTCGGCCGCAAGGCCCTGCCCGTCAAGCTCGACGTGCTCAACGAAGGCGACATCGAAGGCATGGTCCGCACCGCAGTCAACGAGTACGGCCGGATCGACATCCTCGTCAACAACGCCGGCCTGAACATCCGCCACCCGGCCGTCGAGTACACCTGGAAGGAATGGGACACCGTCCTGAACACGAACCTCAAGGGCTCGTTCTTCGTCGCCCAGGCGGTCGGCAGGGAGATGATCAAACGCAAGTACGGGCGGATCATCAACATCGGCTCGTGTACGTGCGTCTTCGGGATGGAAGGCATCGGACCGTACTGCGCCAGTCGCGGCGGCGTCCTGCAAATGAGCCGCAGCCTCGCCGCCGAATGGGGCCGGCACGGCGTCACCGTCAACGTTCTGGCCCCCGGCTGGTTCAAGACCGCCCAGAACAAGGCGCTCTACCAGAACGAGAAATTGCTCGAGTACATCACGGACCGCATCCCGCTGGGCCGCCCGGGCCAGCCGAACGACCTCGACGGCGCCGTGATCTTCTTAGCCTCCGACGCCTGTGCCTACGTCACCGGCCAGATCCTGCTCGTCGACGGCGGTTTCACCACCGGCGCCACCAAGGCCATCCTGTGACGACGCGCATTAGGAACCCGCGTGGTTTCAATCTCTTCGTAGGTCAAGTGTCCTCGCTCGACACCCTCAGGCGAGCGAGGATGTTCGCTCTGCGCGGAGTCTATCCCCGCTTCCACAGGCCGCTTGGGCATTGAGTCTGCACAGCCCGCAAAACGCTGGCACAGTCTCCCCCCCGACGGTACAATCCCCTCGACAAGATTTGAGCAGAACAGACCCGTGATTAGGAGGCCTGGTTATGGATCCCAACACGATTGTTGTGGATGAGAAGTGGTCGTGGGTGTCAAATCCGATGGTTGCCCTCTACATCGCCGTCGGCTTGCTCCTCGCGAGCGTCGTGGCGTGGTTGATCTTGCGGAAGACCCTTCGTACGCGCGTCGCCATGGAGCGGCAGTTGCGCGAAGACCCCGACATCAATGACTGGCTCGTGATCTTTGGCTGGACGCCCAAGGTGCTCTATGTCCCCACCATCGTCGTGGCCGTCTTGGCGTCGCTGCTGATGTTCATGCAGGAGTCCGGCTGGAAGATCTTCGCAGGCATCAATCCCAAGACGGTCGGCGGCGTCTGGTTCGCGGTCTTCTTCATCAACTTCATCATCGAGGAGTACCACGTCAGCATCAAGGTCATCATCATCGCGTTCGTCAGCACAGGTTTCCTGCTGCTGTGGCTGCACCTGCTCGGCTGGGTGGGCGGCTTCCTCGGGCTCTTCCGCAGCCTCGCCTTCTCGATCAGCGGGACGGGTTATCTGCTCATTGCGATCTTCGGCTTGCTCACAATCGGGATCTCGTGGCTGCAGGGGCTGTTTCACTATGTGGCAATTACGCCCAACGCGCTGAATCTCCAGGATGGCCCCACCGAAGCCGGCGAGCAGATCGGACGCGAGGACTACAACAGCAAGATCGATACGGGGGACTTCCTCGAACGGCTGCTCGGATTCGGACGCATCAGCATCACGTTCAAGGAGAAATCCCGGCTTCCTCTGACGCTGCTGGTCTGGCGAATCCAGAGAAAGGCCGACATGCTGGAGAAGGTCCGAGCCAAGTTCGCCATCGATTACCCGCAGCAGCGGGTGATGCCGCCGGAAGTTAAGCCGCCTGCCCCGCTGGCTCCGCCGACTCCGGAGGAAAAGCCCGCCGAGCCCGAGCAGGCCCCGCCCGAACCGAAACAGGAGTAAGGCTATGGAACGCCGCACGTTTCTCCAACTGCTGGGTGGCGTCGGTGCTTCGGCACTCGCCGCCGGGGACCGGTGGCTTCACGTCTGTCGCGCATCGGGCGAATCTGGTGGGCCTCCGATGAATCGCGGCCTACTATCACGCAGAAATCAGAACCGTTCCACGGTCGTCTCCCGGCGTGGCATGGTGTGCACGGCGGTGCCCTCGGCGAGCATGGCCGGCATCGACGTGCTCCAAGCCGGCGGCAGTGCCATCGACGCAGCGATCGCGGCCAATGTCATGCTCAGCCTCGTCGAACCGATGAGTTGTGGGCCCGGCGGCGACCTGTTCGCCATCGTCTGGATCGAGAAGGATCAGAAGCTCTTCAGCCTGAATGCCAGCGGCCGCTCGCCCTACGACTGGAACCTGCAACAGGCCCTCGATCTGGGCCTGACGCAAGTCCCGGTGGATAAGCCGCTGTCGTGGAGCGTGCCGGGCTGCGTGAGCGGCTGGGCGGCACTGCACGAGCGATTCGGCAAGCTCCCCTTCGCGAAGCTCCTTGAACCGGCCATCGACCAGGGTCGGGCGGGCTTTGCAGTCTCGCCGATCGTCGCCCAGGGGTGGCTCTCCGGTCCCGACGACAGGCCGGGCCTCGCCACCACGTACCTGCCCGACGGCCGGCCGATGCGCTACGGAACGATCTTCAGGAATCCCGACCTCGCATCGGTCTTCGAGACGCTCTCGCGGGAAGGTCCGCAGGCCTTCTACCAGGGCGAAATCGCCGAGCGGATCGTCAAGTTCTCGCAGGCCCACGGCGGGCGGTTCTCCCTGCGGGACTTCCGCGACCACAAAGCCGACTGGGTCGAGCCGGTGAGCACGAGCTATCGGGGCTACGACGTGTGGGAGATTCCGCCCAGCGGCCAGGGCATCGCCACGCTGCAAATTCTCAATTTGCTCGAGCACTTCGACATCGGCTCGCTACAACCGAACTGTGCCGAGCAATTGCACCTGTTCATCGAGGCCAAGAAGCTGGCCTTCGAGGACCGCGCCGTCTACTACGCGGACATGGACTTCGCGAAGGTCCCGCTTCAAGAGTTGATCTCGAAGGAGTACGCAGCCGAGCGGGTCAAGCTGATCGACCGGAAGCAGGCCGCAGACCACGTCGAGCCCGGCCGGCTCCGGGCCTCATCCGACACGACCTACCTCACCGCCGCCGACGCCGACGGCAACATGATCTCGCTGATCCAGAGCATCTATTACGGCTGGGGTTCCGGCTACGTCCCCGACGGCATGGGCTTCTGCCTTCAGAATCGCGGGCAGCTCTTCGCGCTCGACCCGAACCACCTGAACCGGCTCCAGCCACACAAGCGACCCTTCCACACGATCATCCCGGCGTTCGTCACGAGGGCGGGTCGGCCGGTCTTCTCCTTCGGCGTGATGGGTGGCAGCTTCCAGCCGCAGGGCCAGGCCCAAGTCCTGATGAACCTGATCGATTTTGGCATGTCCCCACAGCAGGCAGGCGAGCAGCCGCGGATCAAGCACGCAGAAAGCTCCGAGCCCACCGGCACCAAGATGGTAAACGGCGGCACCGTAGGCTTCGAAAAAGGAATTGACGACGAAACAAAGTTGACACTCGCCTACATGGGTCACAGGGTCCGCCCGAACCTCGGCGCCTATGGCGGCTACCAAGGCGTCTGGCGAGAAGAGGCCCCCCTCCGCTACTTCGGCGGCTCCGACCCCCGCAAAGACGGCTGCGCAATCGGGTACTGACTGACTGTTCTCGCCGCAGAGACGTGGCGTAGATGGAGTGCATGGTATGAGACATACGTGGATTTGCACAATCGGCATCCTGCTCCTTTCTTCCGCAGGCCTGCTCCGCACAACCGGAGCCGGTCAGCAGGCAAGCGGCGATCCGAACAAGGCGGATGACGCTATCCGCCGGCTCATCGGCAGCGTAGATCCCGGGCAAGTCTCGAAACATGTGTTCCATCTCGCCAAAGACCCGCTGCCCTATCGCAAGCTGAACTTCACCCTGCCCGGCCACGAGAAGAACACGCTCTACGAAGCCGACGACTACCTCGCCGCCAAGTTGGCGGCCTGGGGATACCACGTCGAGCGGGAAGCCGTCCAAGTGCAGGCGTTCCGCCGGGACACCAGCAAACCCAAGCACGCTCAGTACTCCCCGCCCAAACCCGAAGACCCCTGGTACACGGCGTACAACCTCTGCGTCGAGAAGAAGGGCCGCTCGCATCCGGATAGGATCATCGTGCTGGTGGCGCACAAGGACTCGCAGAGCTGGATCGACTCGCCGGGGGCGAATGACAACGCCATCGGGACTGCCGGCGTATTGGAGATCGCTCGCGTCCTCGCGACGCACCCCACCGAAAGCACCATCCGCTTTCTCTGGTGCAACGAAGAACACTGGCCCTGGACGAGCAAGACCGCTGCACAAAACGCGAAATCGCGAGGCGATGGCATCGTCGCTGTCTTCAACCTCGACGGCATCGGCGCCAAGCCGACGGAGGAAAAGACCGCCGGAAAGATGACCAACGTGACCGCGTACACGAAGCCTGAGGGTAGGAGACTGGCCAAGCTGATGGCCGAGGTAAACGCCCGCTATTCCATCGGCCTCGAACAGCGGGCCGCGGAGCGGTCAGGACCCGGCGACGACGACGGCTCATTCGTCCTGGCCGGCTTCCCCGCCGCGGTGATCAACATCGGCTCCTGGCCCTACGGCGATCCCAACTATCACGCCGAGGAAGACGTCCCGGAAAACTGCGACTTCCGCAACGCCGCCATGACCGTGCAAGCAACACTGGCCGCAGTACTGACACTCGACCAAGGCATCTGAACGCGACACGAGCCCGTTTGCCTGCATTACCTCGGCGGCTCCAATCCACGCAAAGACGGCTGCGCTGTCGGTTACTGACAGCGGAGAAATCCGAAGTGGCGAGGGCATCTTGCCCTTGCGTGGCGAGGGCATCCTGCCCGCGATTCTTCGTGGCATCGGCATCCTGCCGATGATTCATGGGCTGGAAGCCCATGCCACAAGCGAAACGAGCACTCCCCGGGCCAAATCAACCAAGCCGTGTGGACATCTGATCTTGCTTCTTCCACAGCCTCTTTCTATAATGGCTACGATTTCGAGGATCAGGAACATGACGAGAGACCCGATTGTTGAGGAAGTGCGATCTGCACGCCAGAAAGTCTTCGAGGCATGTGACGATGACCTCGACGCCCTTCTTGATCGATTTCAAGAGCAAGAGCAACTCGACCGAGAGCGGCTCGTATCCGACCTCTCCGCTCAACAGGAGCATCATGCGAAACGACTTACGAGGGCCCGTCCTGGATAACCGAAAGTCTTGGGAGAAGATGTGAAATGCCTTTGTTTGACTCGCCGCTTGTGTCGCATAGCTTAGAGAAGATCAGTGAAACCCATGCACGTTCCGCGGAGTTCGCCAAGGAAAGTGGTTGTGCAGAGGAGATAGTCAAGTTCGTTGGGTTATATCAGTGGATCAGCCAGCAGTTTCCTCACACTCATAAGAGTCAATTCTCGGGTCATTTCTTTCCTTGGGTCGAGTGTTATGAGGAGATGAGGGTCTCCTGTACTCTGTGCCTCATGGGGTTCTACAAACAGGCGATGGTGTCACTAAGAGCGAGCCTTGAATTGGGGATACTGTCGGTCTACTGGAATCTGGATGACATGGGCCACGAGACAATCCAGGCTTGGCTTCGTTCTGAGACAGACACTCCCTGGCGGAAAGAGATATGGGAGAGGCTCAACAGCCACAAGAATTTTCGGCTCCTCCAAGAGAAGTATGATATCGGGCAGGAATTCCGCGAGCTAAGTGGCGTTCTGGACGATTACGTTCATTCGAAGGGAGCCAAGCACTGCAACGCGGTCGGAGTCAGAACGGGACACAAGGAGTTCGAACCCCTCGGCTTCCGCACTTGGTATACGGCCCTCGAACGGGTTACCAAGCTGATAATGATCCTGCATTTGACGAAATACCCCATAGGTGTAGTCAAGTACGATTGGCACAAGAAGTTTGGAGTTGACATACCGATGTTTGGTGGACTTGAGCCACACGCTGTTGATGCCCTGATGGACCTTATCGGAGAGGACGTATTCACGATACTGCAGAGCATCGCTGAAGCCGACGAAGATACGCAGCGGATAATGCAGTGGGTACAGAATCGCCCGGAAATGACGGATGAAGATATCGAAAATCAGGTGGTGAAATTCGCCAAGCTCGAGATCCAGGCGGGCGGAGGCTTCAAGACAGGGCTTGCTCCTTGGCTTAGAATGAGGGAGTCCCTTTACGATCAGGTCAAGGAGAACCTATCCACTGAACAGAAGGAACACGAACATCGCGTACTTGACCGTATAATGCAATGGGCGAGAGAATGCGGATACGATCTCGCCCAAGGCGAACGCGAGATGTTCGTGGAGGCCTATGGTAAGCTTAAGAAGAAGAGGAAAAGTCGCAAGAAGAGGACATGAGGGAACTTGTCAGAGTCGGGGGTCAGACCTACGCATTTCACAAACGTGACGAATCCTTCCGCCGCACAAGAGCAACTGAACTGAACCGGCAGATTTCACCGCTGACTGGCAGCGACACTCGCTCAAGGCGCAAGGGCCGGCTGTTCCGCCAGGACTTTTGTGATCGCCTCGGGCATGGCGTCGTACAGCCGCAACAGGTTCATGGCGGGTCCTGTCGGAGTTCGCCGGCCTTGCTCCCAATCCTGAAGGGTTCTGTGACTGACGCCCAACATGGCCGCAAAGGCGAGCTGCGACACGCCCGCCTTTTCGCGGAGGGCTCTTATATCCTCACTGGTGAAAAAGCGATGGACGCGCACGGGCTCTTTCTCGCCCTTTTCGATGGCGACCATTTCATCGAGCCCCTCCTTGATTTCCGCATACAGATTGACTTTCTTCGTCCTACTCATCGTCGCACCTCTACAACTGTTCGATGATCCTGGCAAGACTTCTGATCTGGGCCTGGGTCAGGTCTTCACACTCGTTCTTGCGATAACCGAAGATCAGGAACAGCCTGTTTGTCTTCGCGCGAAAGAAATAGATCACACGCACGCCGCCCCGTTTGCCCCGCCCTGAACCCGACCAGCGAATCTTTCGCAAGCCTCTGCCGCCTGGAATGAGAGCACCGGCGGTAGGGTTCAGCACCAGATGCTCTTCGAGTCTTCGGAACTGTTCGTCGTCGAACAGATCATCACGGCATCTGGCAAACGGTGCGGTTTCGATAATTTCCATGCTCTATTAAATATACGGCAATGCCGTATAGAATGCAAGCAGGAAAATCATCCTCCCATTGGCAGAATGTGTGCATTCTCCTTATGGGGATGCCCTCTGAATCGAGAAGGTGAACCCATCCATCGTCGCAATCAGCGGCTCAGCCGATGATCGGCGGGTTTCAGGCCTTTCTTGAAGCCGCCGAAGCCTATGTCGTTCGGGTTGTACTCGCCGATGATTGTCACATCACTCTTGGCCGGGATTTGGGCTTCCATGTCCAAGGCCCAGTAACAGGCGTTGACGAGGACCCTGCGGAAGTTCTCGTCCTTCAGGTCGCCGGCGTGGCCCATCGTTGTTGTGAAGACCTTCGCGGCCTTGCCCGACTCGCCTGTGTACGTCTTGGTCCAGGCGACCGGGAGGGGCTTTTTGTTCGTGTTGGGGGCGTCAGTCGGGTTCATGCCGGAGAGCGGCTGGCCCATGAGGACCGGCTTACAGTCACCGTTGAGTGTTGTCAGGCCGTAGACGTCCGAGGGACCCCAGACCTTGTCCACGCCCTTGAGGATCGGGCAGTTCTCCATGCCTTCAGCGGGGTAGGCGAGCGTGCTCTCCTTCTGGTGGTCGCCGTAGTGGCTGATCCACGTTTCGCCCAACACCTGGCGGCCGTAGCCGCCCTCGAAGCCGGGCTCCTTGTTCTGCCAACTCCACTTGGCGTAGGGGCTCTCCTTGTTCTTCTGGTAGAAGAACGGGTGCGTGGCCGTCCGCAACGCAATGATCGGCTTGCCCGAGTTCGTATAGTCCATGATGTACTTCATCTGCTCGTCGGGCAGCTCGCGGAAGCGGGTGAACAGAACCATGAGGTCCGCCCGTTCGAGGTTCCGCAGGCCGGCGATGTTGTCCACGGTGAGCGGGTCGATCTCGCCGGTGTCCTTGTTGATCGCGAACAGGACGATGCATCGAAAGCCGTGATGGGTCGCGAGGATCTTGGCCATCATGGGCATCGATTCCTCCGAGCGGTACTCCTCATCGCCTGTGACGAAGACGATGGTCTTGCCCTGTCCCGGCCCGCCCCCGCCGCGGTACACAACCCAGGGCCGTTCCTGCCTCTGCTGGCCCATGAGCAGGCTCGACATGGAGATCACCATCACGACCACCAACACGCAGACTCTTGCACCTGTCCACTTCATAATCATTCCCTTCTCTGTGCGAGACAGACGGTGCGTGGTACGCACCCTACCGATTCATCATGCCCTGTGCGCTTCTGGGACAACTCCAGCGAGAACATTTTCCGGCCGCTCCGCCGCAAAGTCAAGCTTCGCCCTACCAGGAATCACCGGCTCGCCGCCCCGGCGGTTTGTCTGTTCCTGGCCATGTCCAGCAGCCGCGACGCAATCTCGGCCGCGGCGTTGGGCCGAGCCACCTGCTTGCAGGCCTGGGACATCCGCCTGCGTCTGTCCTCGTCGGCCATCAGAGGCTCCAGTTCCTTCCAGAGCCGGGCCACCCGGTCGTCGGGGTCGGCAACATCGTCCACGATCACGGCGGCGCCCGCCTCGACCAGCTTGCCTGCGTTGAGGTACTGGTGCTTGTCCTTGTGGAACGGATACGGCATGCAGATGCTCGGGACGCCTGCGGCGGCATACTCCGCGACGCTCACCGCCCCGCTTCGACCGATGACCAAGTCCGTCGCGGCGAAGAGATCCGCCATGCCGTCGTAGTAGTCAAGCACCTTGTGACTCATGTGCGTCCCGGCATAGCCCTCCTGGACAGTCTTGAAGTTGTCCAGACCCGTCAGGTGAACGATCTGCCAGCGATCCGCAAATGCCTCCAGCTTCGGCAACAGCCGGCAGATTGCCTCGTTGATCCTCGCGGAACCGCTCGACGCGCCGGTGACCAGCAGCGTCTTCTTGGCGGCGTCCAGACCCAGATCCGCGATCGCCTTGTTGGCGTCGGGGTGCGCGAATCCGTCTCGCAGGGGACATCCGACCACACGCAATCCGGCCCGGCTGCCGGCGAAGTAGCCTTTGCTCTCCTCGAACTGCATGAAGATCTCATCCGCCCATCGACCGCTGAGCCGGTTGGCCCGGCCCGGGATGATGTCCACGTTCAGCATCGCCACCGGGACACCCAGCCTTCGTCCGGCTCGGCAGACCGGCCCGGCGATGAACCCGCCTGCCCCGATGACGACCGGATTCGACCGCTGTGCAATCACCTTTGTCGCGATCTTGTAGCTCTGCTGAAAGGTCAGAACGAATCGCAGGAACTTCCCGGGGTGCATGTAAAGGCCGCTGGCCGGCAGCGCGGTGCGGCCGAAGCCGGTCTTGTCGAACACCCGCTCGTCCACGGCCCGTGTGCTGTGAAAGAAATGAATCTCGGCGTCCGGCTGTTTTTGGCGGATCTGTTCGGCGACCGCGAGCAGCGGATAGATGTGCCCGCCCGTGCCGCCGCCTGCGAAGAAGAAAGAAACAGTGCCCACGTTGGCCTCCTTGCCTGCCCGTCCGGCGTGTCCCGGCCAACCGCCGGTCGGGGACCACGCGCGATCATTCTAACCACCGGGAAGTGAGCTTGTACACTGTCTTGCCGGTCGTTACCAGCGCCCGACGGCTGAACGCAGGCTTTTCGGCCGTCCCGAGGTCTTGAACGAGTACGGCTGGCCCGCATCGTCCGCCAGCGTCTCGTTGCCGGCCGCGTCGGTCAACGCCACGACGAAGTAGTACGTCGTCTGCGTGTTCAGACGGCTCACGTCGATGCCGTGCAATGCGGTCAGTTGGGTTTCGCTTTCGATCCGGTCGTAGGGTCCGCCCAAGATCGTGCCATAGCGGATCTCCGCGAGGGCCGGCTCGTCGGTCAGGAGATTGATCGTCGCCACCACGCCCTGGACCTGCACCTGGACATCGAGCAGCACCGGAGCAGTGAAATCGGCCTGCGAGGTCGCCTGCCGCCATTGGTCGGTGTTGCCCAACCCGTCGTCTGCGCCCAGGTAGCGAGCGAGGATGCTCTGACCATCCTGGGCCTGGACGACGCCGTCGCCAGGGATCACAGCCGCGTTTTGCACGAAAATCTCGCCTTTGAATACTCCGAGCGAGACTTCCGTCTCCGCCAGTGTCACGGCCTCTTCGTCGCCGCCGTCGGTCGTCAGAAACACCTCCTGGTTTCCCACGCTCCGGAGATCCCAGTCCGCCAGCAGGATGCCGGCGCGGGCCCCGTCGGCATACTTCTCCCCGTCCAGGCGGATGGTCCCTGCAGGCGGAATCGCCGCCTGCAGCGCTGCATACACGTTGAGCCTGCGATCCGACCCGGCGATACCCGGGGTAATGGCATCGCCGGTGGCCATCACGATATCGTGCAGCTCGTCGCAGGTGAGCAGCGGATTCGCCGAGAGCAGCAGTGCGCACGCGCCGGACACGTGGGGAGCCGCCATCGAGGTCCCCGACATTCTTGTCGTGAGACTCCTCGTGGACGTGGACTGCGACACCCCCCTGCGGAGCGAAGCGATGTTGTATCCGGGGGCCGCAAGGTCCACCCAACTGCCATAGTTCGAGAGATACCACCGGCGGTCGCTCGAATCCGTGGCGGCCACAGAGAGGACTTCCGGATAGGCGGCCGGATAATACGCGGCGTCGGAGTTCAGATTGCCCGCCGCCGTGACGACGAGCACGCCTTGGCGATGGGCATACACGATCGCTTCCTTCAGCGCGTCGGAACTCCCCTCTCCGCCCCAACTGCCGGAGATGATGTCGGCGCCGTTCGCGACGGCGTAGTAGATGGCAGGCACCGCGTCCGCCGCATCGCCTTCGCCGCCGGCGTCGAGGATCTTGATCGCCATGATCCGTGCGCTCCAGCACACCCCGGCGATGTCCAGACCGTTGTTCCCCACCGCGGCCACGATGCCGGCGCAGTGGGTGCCGTGACCGTGGTCGTCCATCGGGTCGCTGGTGTCGTCGGCAAAGTTGTAGCCGTAGATGTCGTCGACATAGCCATTGCCGTCATCATCGACGTCGGCCTCGCCGTTGAGTTCCGCTTCATTCACCCACAGGTTGCCCTGGAGATCGCGGTGGTCGTAGTCCACACCCGTATCAATGATGGCGACCACGACGTCGCTGCCCCCGCGACAGGTATCCCAGGCCTCCGACGCCTGGATCTTGGCCAGCGACCATTGAATGTCGTAGGATGGATCATCGGGCGCAACACAGATCGCAAGGACCGGGTTGAACTCGGCGTACTCCACATCCTCGCGGCTCAGGTATGCAGCGAGAAGCTCGGTCGTATCTACGCCGGCTTCGGCGTCCACCTTGACACGATAGATCCTGTCGAGCCCGACGGCCGGGCCGGAGTCGGTCGAGCGTCCCCGCCATCGAGCCACATGCCTGGAACCCCTGCCATGATGCACCAGGCGGTTCATTTCGCGGACCTGATAGCGATTCTGGAGTTCGAGCAAAGAACCGGATGTGTCGGATCGAGCATCCGCTCCCTCAAGACTCGCGATCGCGCCGTCGGCCTGGGGCGTGGCGGTGCGGAATTTGACGATGATTTCGTTCGGAACGAATCGATTCATCGTCGCGGCGTCTCCCCTTGTCGCAGCGAAGATACCCAAGACCAACAGAACAACGACCCCGGATCGCCCAGGCTTTATCGCATTACCCTTCTCAAAAAGATGCATCGTGGCCCCCATGTCCTGACGCGTCCTCAGAATGCAGGCGCGGACCCATACATGAAGTATTATAGCAGAACGCAGTCGAGAAATCACGCAAAAAAGGCGGATGCACTCGCAGGCAACAACCGTAACCTCAGTCTTGCCAGCTACTTATAGCAAGATCGCCGGGTGGGACCCTGGCGGCGATATTCAGGATGACTCCGACCGCCGCGGCGGAAAGCAGCATGCTGGTGCCGCCGGCGCTGACGAAGGGCAGCGGGATGCCTTTGGTCGGTCCGACATCGGTGACGACACCGATGTTGATAGCGGCCTGGATCCCGATGGCCAGCACGATCCCCGCCGCGAGCAGACGCCCAAATCGGTCTCGACATCGCATCACCACCGCCATACCCAGGAAGACAAAGAGGACAAACAGGGCAATCACGCCCAAGGTGCCAATTAGACCCAGTTCTTCTCCCACAATGGCGAAGATGAAGTCCGTTGTATCTTCGGGCACGTGGCCGTACTTGCAGGTGCCTTGTCCGATCCCCTTGCCCCACAGGCCGCCGGACCCGATGGCAACGAGCGACTGGTTGACCTGGTAGCGAACGGAGTCCGTCAGCCGATCAGGGTGAAGGAATGCTTCGAGCCTCTTCAATCGGTGCGGCGACTGGAACAGCGCGAGGACGAACCCTGTCACCCCGACGGGCAGCAGGGTCAGCAGGTGCCACCACTTGACGCCCGCAACGACAAGAATGATGAGACTCATCAACCCGATGAACGCGGCAGTGCCAAAATCCTCGATCACAATCAGACCACACACCAGACCAATCAGGGCGCACAGCGGCAAGAACCGCGTCCAGTACCGCCGGATGTCGGGACCGATTCTGGCACAGACGCCCGCCAGGAGGAAGATCATGACCCATTTCGCGAACTCGGAAGGCTGGAAGCTGACGCTCGCCGGCCCCAGCGGAATTCGCAGCCAGCGCCGGGCGCCGTACATTTCTGTGCCTATGGCGAAGACCGCGACCAGCAGTGCGAGAGCGAGGACAGAAAACCACACCGTGGGGCACTTGTACCAGCGGGAGCGAAGGCTCCAGATCCGATAGTCCGGCAACGACGCCACGAACAGGACCACCACCGCGATGGGGAAGAACATGATCTGGCGCAGACCCGGGAAGTCGTAGAATCGCCGCAGATCGAACTCGTACCCGAGGTTGGCGCCGGCGGAAAAGACCATCACTGCGCCCGTCGCCATCAGGAAGAGAATCACCATGGCGATCACATCGGACAACCGGCTGCGTACTGAACTCATAACGTCATCTACTGCAAACATTTAACTCACGGCACTACCCGGGGGAGAGTCCGGAAATGTACTCCTTGAATACTGTTTTCGGCAGATCGAAGGCCAGTTCTACAGAAATAGTCCCTGTCGACCGCCCGGTTTGTCGGCAAGGCCGCAATATCCGCACAAGATGGTTCGGGAATTGTTCTTGACAACCTTCCTAATCCACAGCAGTCTATGACAAAAATCTTCTGTGCGTGAGAGTTTCGAGTGCGGGCAACCCGCAGAGCCGTAACTATTTTGGAGGTCCACCAATGAAGAGATGGCGCTATCTTGCGAGTACAGCGTGCTTGCTGCTATCGGCCCTGTTGACAGTTCCGGCGGCAGCCTACAATCAACCGCTGGGGCTCAACCTCGGCTTCACGAGTTTCGTGGATGGCGCCCCGCCGGCCGGTCCGGGCTTCTACTTCGAGGAGTATGTTCAGTACTTCACGGCCGATAAGTTCTCCGATCCCGGGTTTCCCGATGATGGCGCCGAGGTCGACGCGTGGGTGAGCCTCAGCCAGTTCGTCTACCAGTCGAACACCCCGGTCCTCCTCGGCGGCAAGTGGGGCCTTAACGTCATGGTCCCGTATGTCTGGATCGACGCCGCGCCAAGCACCTCCCTGCCGGACAACGCTGCCGGCATCGGCGACGTTCTCGTCGGCCCCTATCTGCAGTGGGACCCGATCATGGGCGCCAACGGCCCGGTCCTGATGCATCGCGTCGAGTTTCAGATGATCTTCCCAACCGGCGACTATGATGATGAGGCCGTCCTGAACCCCAGTTCCAACGCGTTCTCGTTCAACCCCTACTGGGCGGGCACTTACTTCATCACGCCCAAGTGGACGGTCACGACCCGGGCGCACTACCTGTGGAACGGTGAAAACGACGATCCATTCGTCGGGTTCGGTTTGGATGAAATCCAGGCGGGCGAAGCAGTCCACGCCAATTTTGCCACCTCCTACGAGCTGATCCCCAAGCAACTGCGGGTCGGCCTCAACGGATACTGGCTCAAGCAGATCAGCGCCACCGAGGGCACGCCGGCGGGGGGAAGCTCCCGCGATCTCCATGACGACGAGATGGTCCTCGCCGTCGGACCCGGCGCCCTGCTGAGTCTGTCGCAGAACACGCACCTGTTCTTTAACGCCTATTTCGAGACGGAAACCGATTCTCGTCCCGAGGGCGAGCGGTTCGTCTTGCGGTTCGTACACCACTTCTAATCGTGACTTGCCACCCTCCGGGGACATGAGGCCACTGTCCGGCGATCCCGCCGATGATTCACGGGCTTCATGTCCCCGGCGGCGTATTCCCCGAGTTTCCTACTCCTACCCCCCCCGCCGGAATTCCTGCATTTCTCTCCGTAATTCCCGATTTTTCTGCGCACTTGGACCGCCCATTCTGCATCAGTATGATGGTATTGGCCGGCAGGCAGGCCTTGCAGGGTGAGCGGATTTGGAATCAATGGCGGAAGAACAAATTGTCGAGGCAGCCCGTCGCGGCGACGTGGAGTCTCTCGCGGCGCTCTACCAGCGCTATTACGCGACGATGGTCTGGCTGGCGTACTCGATCCTGTTGAATCGCGATCAGGCCCAGGACGCTGCCCAGCAGACGTTCGTGAAGGCCTGCGAAGGTCTGGCGGAGCTCAAACGCGTGGATCGCTTCGGTCCCTGGCTGGCAGCCATCTGCCGCAACGAGGCCCGCCAGCTCATCCGGGCGCGCAGACAACTGGTGGGCCCGCATGCCGCCGATGATTTCTACGCGGCGCAGGCCGATCACGACAGCGACGATCATTCCCTGGTCCGAACCGCCATCGACCAACTTGAACCGGTGTACCGCGAGATTGTCATCCTGCATTACTACAACGCAATGGACTACCGCCAAATTGCGACGACCCTCGGCATTGCCGAGCACACGGTGCGGGGACGGCTCTTCCGAGCCCGGCGGCGGATTGAGAAGACACTCAGAAGACACGGTTTTCCTGAAGGATCATAGTCATGGCACGCCCCAAACGGGCCGATTGGCTCGATCGGATCATCCTGGAGACGAAGCCCGGCAAGACGCCGACAGCCGACTTCGACGCATGGCGAAATGCTCATGCCGGAGCGATCAAGCGGCTCAGACAGCGAGGAGCGGCGCTCCCCCACCGTGGACCCTTTCTGACCTCAATCTCACGACTCGCCCGGGACATCACACGAAACCCGATAGCCAGACTGGCCGTTGCGGCGGCGATCCTCGTAGGGGTACTTGTTCTGGTGACCTCCCGCACCGGTCACAGGCCGTCTTCCGCCGGCCCACCGGCGACTGTGGTAGACCAGACGCCCGATGGCATCGATCCGCAGGAAGATGAGCTTCGGCTCGCCAACGAGTTGTTCATCCAGAGGGACGTAGAAGGGCTTCTGGCACTCCTGCACACCGCCCAACCTCGGACGGTCTTCGTGGCGGTCGCATACGTTGGCGAGATTGGGGACGCCTCATCGCTGCCGACGCTCCAGGCATTCGCAGCCCGATGGGAGGGCCCGGCACAGGACAATCCGTTCCAGAAGGCCATCGACCGGATCCGCCTCAGGAACGGGCAAAACGATGCCAGACCCGCGGAGCAGACGCAGGCCCCCACAGTGATTGTCCAGTCGGCCCTGGAGTCGCCTTCATCGCTCAGCGAGGGCCCGCCGCTGACCTGCCGGGGCGTGGTTGTGGACAAAACCGGCATGCCGGTCAGCGGGGCCAGGGTGTGGGCACAAAGCTGCACGAAAGACTTGAAACTGACGGACCTCGCGACCCACGTTCAAACCGATCCACAGGGGAGGTTTAGCCTGACGGCGCCGGGCGGTGACCCCAGTGCAAGCGACTGGACATACCTGGCGTGCAGACATGGCAGGTATGCCCTTGGCTGGCTTCGCCTGCCGGCGGACCGCGAGACAACGGACTTCAACGATTGCAGGATCATCCTGTATGAACCCACCTTCGTCGCCGGCGAGGTCACCGATACGCGAGGCCGCGCCATTTCCGGTGCGCTCGTGGAGGCCAGAATCGTGCCTGCACACGAGCCCACAAGCTCCCAGGAGTATCCCTACACCACCGGGAACGAGCGGGCGATCAAGACCGACGCGGCGGGCCGGTTCATCCTCAAAGATGTCCCCAAAGACAGCCTGCTGAGTCTGTCCGTCTTGCGACGGGGCTATGGCTCCTACGATTCCCGCGAGGGTTACGGCAGCCTGCTGGGGACATCCCCCTACCTCGACTCCGAGTCCCACCCCGTCCGCGCGGGGCGAGAGGACGTGAGGATCGAACTGCTTTCCGCCAAGGGACGGATCGACGGACGAATCGTCGATGTGCACGGCAATCCCTATGACGGAGTGGTCGTCCTTCGCTGTGAAGACTCGAACCGCATCCTTGCCGGACTGGGATACAGCTACTCCAACGGACGGTGCATCCCCATGGAGGTGTCCCAGCGAGGCGTTTGCTCCTCGAACGACGGTGGGCGTTTTCGGATAGAGGATCTGCCCGCGGGGGAGTATGTGGTCGCTGCGGCCGATCCGACATCCGGGAACACGATCACCGCTGCGGTGAGGACCACCATCAGCAGATCGCAACCTCGGTCGAACGTGACCTTGCGGGTCGGTGCGATGATCGACGCCAGAATCCGCGTGAGGAGGCAGACAGGCGAGCCCGTGGGCAACGTCCTGCTGGTTCTGAACGACGGATACGCAACGCATGGGTACACCGACCACAACGGCTTCTGCGTTCTCCATCTCGTCCGAGGCAACTACGCGATCCGAGCCCGCTGCCGGGCGTGCAAATCTGCGGATGCGGTCATCCGAGAATCCTACGCCTCGGGAGGCCCACCCGTGGATATTGTTGTCAAGGCACTACCGGAGCTTGGCGGCAAGCTCATCGACGAGTCCGGCGCACCGGTCCGGGGCTGGATCCGCCCCTTCGTCAGGGAACGAATCCTGACGGACGCCGAGGGTTGGTTCGTCACTGCGAAGAACTGGGAAAATGAAATGTATCTCGCCCGTAACATAGAAGGAACCTTAGCGCGTTTCTGCTCCGGAATGGCGTCCATCGGTGGGACCGAGTTGGAATTCCGTCTGGAACCGCTCGCTGTGTTCAGTGGGAGAGTTCTCGACAATGATGGGACTCCAGTCGACGACGCTCGTGTGACCTTCTCGTTGACCGCGCCCGGACTCGATCCTGGCGGGCACAGCGATCTCGATCCTCTCGATTATGGCTATGCCGCGGGCACACTCCGATGCAGTGTGTTCCTCTTCGCGGGCCGATTCCATCTGGAGGTCCCGGTTGGCGTACGACTGGCCCTGGTGGCATCCAGAAATGGATATCAGGGACGGTCCGAATCGATTGATCCTGCGCCCGGTCAGACCTATGATCTCGGCGACATCGTGCTCGAGCCGGTGCCCTCTCAGAATCCGTGAACCGGATGGAATGGACTACTCCCACCACAACCGGGGGTAGTCCGCCCCTTCGGTGATCCACCAGATATCCTCCGTCCCATTGGCGGTCTCGTCCGCGAAGTCCCACCAGGCTTCGAGAAACGTGCTCGCGGTCTGCAACTCTGCGGTCGTCTTGCCTTCGCCGATGGCACTTGCGCTCTGACCTGACGTCTCTGTGTCCCAGAAGCCGGCGGTCACACCTTCGGTCCCGCTGCTGCCCACCAACCCGCCGACGAAACCGCTGCCGCTGACGGCGCCGGTGCTATAGCACCTGGTGATGCTGCCACCGGTGTGGAATCCCACGGGCGCGCCGAAGTTGCAGCCGACGAGCCCCCCTACCTCATTGTCCCCAGCGACGGTTCCGCCGCTGTAGCTGTTGGCGATGTGACCCCAGTTGCTGCCCACGAGACCGCCGACGAGATCCCCTCCCTCCACCACACTGCTGCTGCAACTCGCGGCGACGCTCCCTTCGTTGCAGCCCACGAGACCGCCGATATGATCGGGCCCGCTGACTGGGCCGCTACTGCGGCTCATACCGATACTGCCGGAGCTGTAGCCCACAAGACCACCCACATAGCTGCCGGTTCCGTCGGCCGCAGCGGTGCTGCGGCTGGCGATGATATCCCCAGCGTGATTGCAGCCCACAAGACCGCCGACGTGAGCACTGCCACTGACAGTGCCGGCGCTGTGACTCCCGGCAACGCTGCCGAAGTTGCAGCCCACAAGGCCGCCGGCATAGGGATGGGTCCCATTGACCACGCCGGTCGCATAGCTTGTCTCGATGCCACCATCGTTGCTGCCGACGAGGCCGCCAACGTACGCATCCCCAGTGATTGCCCCTCTGCTATAACTCGAGGCGATACTACCGCCGTGCCGGCCCACGAGGCCGCCGACATAGCTGCCGGTTCCATTGACATCCGCCGCGTCCAGGCCAAGGTTGGAGATCGCGGCGTCCGGAGTGGACTCCCCGAACAGGCCCAGGTAGCCGGTGCCTTGGATATGGAGATTGCTGATGACGTAATCATTGCCGTCGAAGGTCCCTTCGAACCGGGGGACCACCGCCGTGGACCATGTGATCCCCGCCAAGTCGATGGACGCATCCAAACGATAGTGCGCTGCCGGCTCGAACCATACGGTGCCCAAGTCCCTTGCGTCGCGAACCAGATAGGGTTCCTCCGTCGTGCCCGATCCTTCCGGCATCGCCGGGCTGTCACCGGCAGACCAGCGCAACCGCGGATACTCGCCTGCCGACATCTGCCAGTAGTTGCTGGTCCCGTTGGCAGTCTCATCGGCGAAGTCCCATCCCGCGGCCAGAAAGGTCGAGAGGTCCTGCATTGGGGCCGTCGCGACGCCTGTGCCGGCGGCGCTGGCGGCCTGGCCCGAACTCTCGATGTCCCAGAAACAGCCGATAACGACTCCCGGAAATCGTCCTGCATCGACGTTCGAACCCAGCAACCCGCCGAAAGTGGATTCGCCGCTGACGGCCCCGGCGCTGTAGCAGTGGGTTGCAGTGCCGGCCCAATTCTGCCCGATCAGACCCCCGATGTGCATGCCCCCGGTGACCGCGCCGAGACTATAGCAGTGGCTCACGGCCCCCTCGTAGTTGCGTCCCAGCATGCCCCCGACTTGGCCATTCCCACTGACGGTTCCGGTGCTGTAACCCGCGACTATACTGCCGCGGTCATTGTAGCCCACAAGACCACCAACAGAATTGCCCGTGGCGGTTACCGTGGCGCTACTATGGCAGAGGACCACCCGGCCTGTGTCATTCTGTCCCATCATTCCGCCGACCTGGCTGCTACCTACAACCACTCCGGCCGTATGACACCGGATTATAGCCCCTCGGTTGGACCCGGCCAGAGCGCCGACGTTGTTTCCTGAACCGCTGATCTCGGCGCCCACGACGCCCACGTTCTTGACGGTTCCGCAGACGAGACCAAAAAGTCCAAGGTAGCTCGTACCCTGGATTGTCGGATTCGAGATCGTGTGGCCGTCGCCGTCGAAGACGCCCGAGAAGGCAGTACCCTGGAAATCGTCGGTCGGCTCGGCCATGCCACCAGTCGGGGCGATAACCGCCCGGCCAAAGACCTTGCCGCCGAATAAGTCAGGGTCCAGGTCGATGTCGGCGGTCAGAATGAAGTGCTTGTCCAACAGGTCGTGGTCCGAACCGATGGAGATGAGCTGCTCGGCGGTCGCGATCTGGTAGGGATCGTTCGGCGCGCCTGTGCCGCCGGCGAATTCGGCCGCTGCCGGCGTGCCGGTCAGCAGAAAGAAGGAAAGAACACAGACAGCATATCTCATTCGCACGGTTGGTTGAGCGATCACGGCCATTCCTCCAAGGGTTGAGTACAGCCTAACACGATTACTCGCCGCAGTCAATCCCCTCCCATTGCAGACGTGGGTAGTCCTTGCCTTCGCAGATGCTCCAGGTGCTTGTAAAATCCCAGCCTGCGTCGAGGAATGTCGCGGCCATTTGCATTTCCACGGTCGTCTTGCCTGTGCCTGCCAGACTTGCGGCTTGGCCGGACGTCTCGATATCCCAGAAGCTGGCCGTCACCTGATTCGCCCAGCCGGCTCCAATCAACCCGCCGACATACGAATTCCCTGCGACCGCTCCTGTGCAGCAACTGGCGAGGATACTGCCTGAACTGCTGTATCCCACAAGACCACCGACGTAGTTGGCTCCGGCGACACTGCTATTGCTGTAACTCGCGATCACGTCTGCAGAGTTCTTTCCCACAAGGCCGCCGACAGTATACACTCCTGTGACTGCGCCGCTACTGAAACTCTCCGCAATCATGCCCGAGTGCACTTCCACAGAACCGCCGGGACCCCAGGCGATCTGGTTCGAATGCGAGCCCACAAGACCGCCGATCTCACTCTGTCCTCCGTTGACGTCCGCTGTGCTGCTGCTCGCGGCGATGCTGCCCCCTTCGTTGCTCCCCACGAGACCACCGACCCATTCACCGCTGACCTGACCGGCACTGTGACAGGAAGTGATGGAGCCCGAGTTGCGGCCCACGAGGCCGCCGACTTCGTAGGCTTCGCCACGAACCGTGCCCTCGCTGTAGCTGGCGGTGATATTTCCTTTGTTATCGCCCACGAGCCCTCCAACGTACCAGGCCCCTGCGACCGTCCCCGCGCTGTGGCACGAGGTGATGTCGCCGCGATTGTCTCCCACAAGTCCGCCGACATAGTTGCCGACTCCATTGACATCGACCCTCTCCAGACCCAGGTTGGAGATCGTGGCTCCGGGGCCCGATTGACCGAACAGAGCCACGAATCTGTTGCCCTGAATGGAGAGATTGCTGATGGCGCAGCCGTTGCCGTCAAAGCCCCCTGCGAACCACGGCACGACCGCCGAAGACCACGCGATCCCCGAGAGATCAATGGACGCCTCCAGGCGATAACACGCCCCCGGTTGGGACCACACGGTGCCCAAGTCACGCGCATCTCGGATCAGATAGGGCTCGGCGGTAGTGCCCGATCCTTCCGGCATCACAGGACGATCCTCGCCACAGCACCGTAACTGCGGGTAACGGCCCTCCGAGATCCGCCAGAAGTCGCACGTGCCGTTCGCGACTTCATCGACGGCATCCCAGCCGGCAGCCAGAAAGGTCGAGACGTCCTGCATTTGGGCCGTCGTCACGCCTTTGCCGGCGGCGCTCGTGGTCAGTCCCGAGGCTTCGGTATCCCAGAAGCAGCCGACCACCGCCCCGCCCCGCGATCGTCCCGCCCTGTGGCTCACACCTGCAAGCCCGCCTGCCTGACCCTGGCCGGTGACAACACCAGCACTGTAACAATGGACCAGAGAGCCACCCCTATTGAATCCGATCAGCCCTCCAACGTACTCGGAACCACTGACCGCGCTTGTGCTGTAGCCAAGGCTCACGATCCCGCCCTCGTTACACCCGACCAGTCCACCGACCCAGTCACGCCCCTCGACAGATCCGGTGCTGTAACTCAGGACGATAATGCCGTCTTCGCCACAGGCGCCCGCCAATCCGCCGACGGAACGGCCCCCGGCTACTGTACCATCGCTGTGACACTGGACCACAGTCCCTGCGTTGTGTCCTATCAGAGCGCCCACGTAGTCGCCCGAACCGGAGATGTCGGCGTCCACTAATTCCACGTTCCTGACGACGCCCAACACAACGCCGAAGAGCCCAAGATGGCTCCCGCCCCGAATCGTCAGGTTCGAAATCTTGTGATCGTCGCCGTCAAACACCCCCCAAAAAGCGGCTTCCATAAAGGGACCGCTTGTTTCGACCACAGGGGCCACAACAGCCGTGTCGAAGACTTCGCCACCAGGCAGGTTTGAGTCCAGGTCGATGTCGGCGATCAGGACAAAATGCTTGTCCAGCAGGTTGGGGTCCGACCCAATGGAGACAAGCTGCTCGGCGGTCCCAATCTGATACGGATCGTTCGGCTCGCCCGTGCCGCCGGCGAATTCGGCCGCCGGCAGCGCGTCAGTCAGCAGACATGCACAGAGCATACAGACGACACATTGCACTCGCGCACTCTTCAGGGTCATCATGGCCATTTCTCCTATACGAATGGGTTCGTGGAATATCACAACTGATTGCAGTCAATCGCCTCCCACTTCAAGCGAGGGTAGTCCTTGCCTTCGCAGATCGTCCAGACGGCCTCAAAATCCCAGCCGGCGAAGGTGGCATGCTGCTTCATCCGGGCTTCTGTACGCGGTGATCCGAGGCCATTATCCGCCCCCCCGCCATCGGCGCCGAACAGAAAGTAGGAGTCATTGATGTCGCCCCGGTTCACGCCCACCAGACCCCCCGCACAATTCGCAGGAAAGAGTCCCCCGTACGAGATGCGTGCCGCCGCATAGCACCGGCTGATCACACCATTATTGGAGCCGGCCAATCCCCCCATGTCAAATGTGAAGAACTCGGCGGTTAGATCGCCGACGGCGTAGGAGTCACTGACACTGCCGTCATTCTGTGCGGTCAGGCCTCCTATGGAACTGCCGCCCTGCGTTGTGGAGTCTGCTATGAAGCTGTCGCCGGAGATGGAGCCGGCGGCACGACAGGCACGGATGCTGCCTTTGTTCCTGCCGGCCAGCAGACCCAGAGCATCCCTCCCCGTGACATTCGCATCACGGATGCCCAGATTCACCACAAACGCATTCCGCCCGAGAACGCCGAACAGACCCAGATAGGTACTGCCCTGAATTTCCAGGTTGGTCACGACTCTGCCGTCGCCGTCCAGTTGGCCGACAAAGTACGGGATCGGTGCCTTGCCCCAGGTGATCCCACCGCAATCGACATCCGCGTCGAGTCTGTAACAGGCCGCAAGGTCGTAGTGGTTGACCGCGCCCAGGTCTTCGGCGGTGACGATCCTGTATGGATCGTCGGGGACGCCACTGCCCTCCAGTTCGTGGGGCTCGAACGCATCCGAATGGATGGTCAGCGCCGGATATCCTCCCTCTTCGGGCGCAGACCACAGATCGGCTGTGCCATTCGCCCGCTCATCGACCCAATCCCACCCCGCCGCAAGGAAGACGCTGGTCTCCTGCATCTGGGCGGTGGTCAACCCCGTCCCGCCGGCGCTCCGGAGTAATCCACTCGTTTCAACATCCCAGAAGCATCCTGTTACCTCGCCGCCGGTCCGGCACCCAACCAAACCTCCGATATCCGCACTACTCTCGCCGGCGGAGACTCGACCTGTACTGTAGCAGTCTGAGATGTATCCATCGGCGTTTCCCACCAACCCTCCAAGCGAACTGCAATGATCGCCTCCGGAGACACTGCCGCTGGCGTAACAGTCATTGATGCTGCCGCCCACCAGCCCCCCGACGAGACCACCCAGGTTGTTGGCGTCTGTCCCGACAAACACGTCGCCCATGGCGTAGGAATGCGCAATGACCGCATCGTAGTCATTCCGTCCCGCCAAGCCGCCAAGACAGTCACCCATTGTCGCCCAGACATCGCCTGTCGTGCAGCAGTTCAGGACTGCGCCGCTGTAGTTCCCCCCGACCAGGCCTCCGACTGCAATGACGCCAACGACCTCACCGCCGGCCCTGCAATCGATGATTTCACTGTTATTGAGCCCCACGAGAATGCCAACCGACTTGTGTCCCAGGACATGCGCCGTTGCATAACATCGAAGAATGCGCCCCCCGTTCCGCCCCACCAGGGCGCCAAGGCACATTCCCGCTTCTCCACTCACGCGGGCATCGTCGATTCGCAGATCCTTCACCACCGCGTCCCTGGCTGCGTATCCAAACAGCGACAGGTAGTGCGCAGCGTTGTTACGAATGGTCAGATTCAAGATCCTGTACCCGCCGCCGTCAAAAGTGCCGGTGAACGGGACCCCGTCGAAACTCCCCGAATCGTTCACGTCAGGTGCGATCACGGCCTGTGTGAAAACCCGACCGCCCGGCAGATTTGGGTCCAGGTCGATGTCGGCAATCAGGACAAAGTGCTTGTCGAGCAGGTTGGGGTCCGACCCAATGGAGACAAGCTGGTCTGCGGTCGCGATCTGATACGGATCGTTCGGCGCGCCCGTGCCGCCGGCGAATTCGGCCGCCGGCAGCGCGTCCATCAACAAGCAGAAGCAGAGAACACAGGCAGTACTTCTCGCTCGCACTCTTGGCTGAGTCATCATGGCCATTTCTCCTATACGAATGGGTCTGCGGAATATCACAACTGATTGCAGTCAATCGCCTCCCACTTCAAGCGAGGGTAGTCCTTGCCTTCGCAGATTGTCCAGACGTCCACAAAATCCCAACCCGCCGCGAGGAACGTCGCCGCCGTCCGCATTTCGGCCGTCGTTTGGGCCGTTCCGGCGGCACTGGCGGCTTGGCCCGAGGCCTCCGCGTCCCAGAAACTTGCGGTCACACTGCTGGGATCACATTTACCCGCCAGCCCGCCGACAGAATCGCTTCCGCTCACGGCCCCGGTGCTGTAGCACATGGTGATGCCGCTGACGACGTGAAAGCCCGGGAAGGTGTTGTCGGCGCTGTGACCGACCAAGCCGCCAACGTGGTGATCCCCAGTGACTGCCCCAGTGCAGTAGCTTGTGGCAATCTCGCCACTGTTGTCGCCCACAAGACCCCCGACAGAGATATCCGCGGTCACTGCGCCGGTGCAGTAGCTGGTAGCGATCGTGCCGCTGTTGTCGCCTACGAAACCGCCGGCATCCCGCTGTCCATCGACCGTGCCAGTGCTGTGACTGGCGGCGATACTGCCGGAGTTGTAGCCCACCAGCCCCCCGGTATACTCAACGGTTCCAGCAACCCCGGCTGTGCTGTGGCTCGCGGCGACGCTACCGGAATTATAGCCCGCGAGGCCGCCGACGAGTTTGCTCCCATCTACGGCGCCGGCACTGTGGCTGAAGTTGATGACGCCGGAGTTCTGGCCCACAAGCCCGCCGACCAGGTTCCCAGGGCGAATGTGGCCCGTGACATCGCCCATGCTGTAGCTGGTGCTGATACTACCCTCATTGTTGCCCGCAAGACCGCCGACAAGCCCGCCCCCGGCAATCATGCCGATGCTGTAACTCGCGTCGATATCGCCCTGGCTGTCACCGACAAGCCCGCCGAGGTATTGGCCGATTCCATTGACATCCACGGCCTCCAGACCGAGGTTGAGAATCCTGGCGGCGGGCCCGCATCTCCCGAACAGCCCCAGGTAGCCGGCGCCTCTGACGCGGAGATTGCTGATGACATGGCCATTGCCGTCGAAGTCGCCCTCGAACCAGGGAACCACCGCCACCGACCACGTGATCCCCGACAGATCAACGGGTCCATCGAGGCGATAGTGCGCCGCCGGCTCGAACCACACGACGCCCAGGTCCGTCGCATCACGGATCAGATAGGGCTCCTCAGCCGTCCCCGATCCCTCTGGCATCGCCCGGCCATCGCCTGCATAGCAGCGTAGCCGAGGATACTCACCCGCCGCGATCTGCCAGTAGTCGCTCGTGCCGTTGGCGGTCTCATCGACGAAATCCCACCCAGCGGCCAGGAAGGTCGAGAGCTCCTGCATCCGGGCTGTCTCTTTCGGTACGCCGCTGGCGCTGAAGGTCTGTCCTGAGGTCTGGGTGTCCCAGAAGCAGCCGTGAACAATACCCGGCCGTCCTGAGAAGCTATTCGAGCCCACCAGCCCGCCGAAGGCAGACTCGCCGCCGACGGCACCGATACTGTAGCAGTGGGTCACGTAGCCAGACCAATTCCGCCCGACTAACCCTCCGATGTACGTGGAACCACGGACCGAGCCGAGACTGTAGCTGTGGGCTATGGTGCCGTAATCGTTGTACCCAACCAAGCCTCCGACATGACTGTGTCCGTTGACGGCGCCGGTGCTGTAACCCATGGCGACACTCCCCGCGTCGCTGAAACCCACCAGCCCACCGACAGAACTGCCCGTGGCGGTGACCGCAGCGTCGCTGTAGCAGCGGACGACCTGGCCTGCGATAGTCTGTCCTACGAGGCCGCCGACGCGGCTGTCGCCGGCGACCGCACCGTCGGTGTGACATTCGATTACAGCGCCCAGGCTGGACCCCGCCAGAAGGCCGACATCGTTGCTCGAACCCGTGATTTCGGCGTCCACCACGCCTATGTTCTTGACGGCGCCGGAGATGAGGCCAAAGAGTCCAAGATGCCCCACGCCATGGATCATCAGGTTCGAGATCGTGTAGTGGTTGCCGTCGAAGACGCCGGAGAACGTGGTCCCCTGAAACCCGCTGTTTGGATCGGCCCCGTCGAGAGCAGGGGCGATGACCGCACGATTGAACACCTCGCCACCGGGCAGGTCCGGGTCCAGATCGATATCGGCGGTCAGGACGAAGTGCTTGTCGAGCAGGTTGGGGTCTGAGCCGATGGCGACGAGTTGCTCGGCCGTGGCGATCTGGTACGGATCGTTCGGCTCGCCCGTGCCGCCGGCGAATCGCGCCGCATACAGCGGCAAGACGAAACAGAATGCCATGATGATGACTGCCGTCTTCTTGAGATTGTCCGTCACCTTGCACATGATGGTTCCCTCGCTTTCTGTTCGCTTTGGCCACTTTGACGTCGAACGTTCTTTGCTTCTCCACGTTAAGTCCAGGTCAGGCCGCCTGCGTTACAGTCTCTTGCGGAAAAATGGGGGCACTGGTCCTCGACAGCCGAAGAAACGGACGGATGGTCTTGCTGGGGCCTGTAAGGCGGATATTTTTTTCGAAAATCTCTTGGATCGAGTGTAACGTTGACGGCGGGACTTGGACTTAACGTGGTGAGTTGCAGGCATGGATACAGAGAATGGCTTCGTTCAGTTGGTTCGCCAGGCGCAGCTTGGAGATCGCGTCAGCCTGGACCGCCTCGCGGAGGGGGCGAGACAGCGTCTGTATGCGTATATCTACCGGCTGACGCTCAACCATGATCTGGCGCAGGATCTTCTGCAAGAGACGCTGCTGAAGATGGTCGAGAACATCAGGGAACTGGAGCACCCGGAACAGTTCTGGAGCTGGCTGTTCCGAACGGCGTTGGGCAACGTCCAGCATTACTATCGGGACCTTGCCCGGGAACAGGCAATCGAGTTTTCCTCGATCAGTCGCAATCGCCTGTCGCAGTACCTCTGCGAGGAGCACGACGACGGGCTCAACCGCGCCATGCGCAAAGAACTCTCCGAGACGATCGTCGATGCGATGGCGCGGTTGCGGCTGACCTATCGCAACGTGCTCATGCTGCGGTGCTTCGAGCAGATGTCGTTCGCGGAAATCAGTGAAATCATGGGCTGCAAGGAGCTGCGGGCGCGGGTGCTGTTCTTCAGGGCCAGGCACTCGCTCAGCCGGCAGTTATCCCGGCGGGGGCTCGGCAAAGGTTTGCTGGTCACGGCTTTGGGTGTCTTCGGGCTGCTGACCGCCCCCGCCGACAGCGCCCCGGCGGGTACAGTCACTGCGGCGTCCCTGAACGTGGGCTTGGTCGCCGCCATCGTCGGCAAAGCCGGGACGCCCTCCGGCGTGGCCATCGTGGTGACCGTCGCCGGGTTCAGCCTTACGCTGACGATGGAACATTTCCTTCTCTTTGCCTTCTTCTTCGGGCTGGTTGCAGTCACGCTCGTGATCGGCCTTCTTTGGGATTGACCGGTCAGGGTTTGACAACGCGATTGTAGACGCGGATGTCATCGATCAGGCCGGACCAGAAGCTGCCGGACTCGAGGTCCTTGCCGGCGCCGATGTTGAAACCGGCGGTCGAAGCCTTCAGGCTGCTGATCTTCTGCGTGCCATCCGCGGCGACCTCCAAGCCATCCACATAGAGATGGCGATAAGACCCATCCCAAACAAGCCGGACACAGTGCCATGTGTCATCGGTGATGGCGGTCTCCGAGACGAGCGGAGTCGCAACGCGACCGCTGCCGACCAGCCTGGTCAGGACGGCGCCGGTGGAGGCGTCCGTGCCGAGCCAGACCTCGCCCGGGCCGGGCTGATTCGATTGCGAGAGGATCGTCTGGCCGGGCAGACCGCCCTTGACCCAGGCAAAGACGGTGAATGGAGTGGTGGCCGGGTTCAGGACGTTTCCCGTGCGGATGTAATCGTCGACACCGTCCAACTCGATGGCGCCGTCGATCCTGCCGTCGGCGGACCGCCACACGGGAGAGCCATAGACAATGCCGTCGAACTGGCCCAGAGCATCGGGGGCGAGATTGCCGTCGGTTTCGTCGAGCTTCCAGTGGGCAACCAAGCCGGGGTACATCATCCAATAGGCCGCCAGGCCGGCAAGATCCTGGTAACTGACGACCTCGTCGCCGGTGGGCGGCGGGGCAATGTCCAGGGAGGGCTCCGCCTCCAGCCAGAGGTTCGCAAGCAGGCCAAAATCCTGGAGATTCACGACCCCATCGTGGTTGAAGTCGGGCAGAAACAGCACACCCAACAAGAACGGGGCAATCGTTTCGGCCATAAGCCCGGCCCCCTCGGCGTTCGGATGGATGGCATCCGGGAACAGGCTTCCGTAGTTCAGCAAGGCGGTGTACAGATCGATCACCGGTGCGGCCTTCTCCTGGGAGATCTGGTCGATCAACGGCAGGATCTCGTCGCGGATCACGTCGGGCCGGATCGTGAAGTTCACCGCGAACGCCGGCACCGGCTTGCAGATCCAGACCACCGGCTTGCTCGGCAACACCCGAAACGCGTCGATCAGGCTACTGTAGTCGGCGACGAATTCGCCCTTGTACTGCCAGTTCTGCGGCTTCGAGTCGTTGGTCCCCAGCTTGATGATGACAATGTCCGGGTTGCACGCGCGAGCGTCGTTGTAGGCAGACTGGTTGATGTAGGGCTTGTCGCCGCGGCGCAGGAGGGTCGCGCCGCTGACGCCGAAGTTGAGGACCTCCCAGGCCGGATCGAACTGCCGCAGGATCCGCTGCAACTGGGCGGGATAACCGTCGTTCATCCGGTCGGCGATGCCTGAGCCATAGGTGATGCTGTCCCCCACGCAGGCGACGCGTTTCGCTTGCACGCAGGCAGTCAATCCACATCCGACGAGAACCGCAAGAACCACCGTTCTGGTTTTCATGTCCCCACTCCTATCAAGAATGCTCCATGATCCCACACTATCATGCGGAAGGTAATGACATATCCGGCCGGCAAGCGGGCACTACAGGATGGCACACGTCCGGGGCCCCGTTTGTCTCGGTCGAGACGGCCCCGGCCTCCATCGCCTTCCGTTCTGCCTTGGGCCGGCTCTTCCACCTGCGATGCACCCACCAGTACTGGGTGGGATCCTCGCGGACGAAGGTCTCGATGGCCTTGGTATACTCGGCGGTGATCCACGTCAGCGGATCGTCCTTGTCGGCCCACTCGTGCGGGAAGATGATCCGCGTGGAGCCCAGCTCGAAGAAGAAACGATTCTCCACGCGTCGACTGTACCCAATCGCGATAGGCAGGTTGTACGTGATCGCCAGCAGGCCGATGCTCTTGTAGGTGCTCGCCTTTCGGCCGAAGAAATCCACGAAGATTCCTTTGTGCCCGGCGTCCTGGTCGGCGATGAAGCCGAGCGTGCTGCCCTGCGCCACGAGCGAGGGCATCATTGCGGCCGCCCCCTTCTTGTCGATCAGCTTCTGGCCCTGCCGCTCCCGCACGCCATAGAGGAACCTGTTCAGGTGCTTGTTGTCGAGCGGGCGGGCGATGGCGTAGATATCGAAGCCGAACAGGCCCATCATGTAGCCGAGGATCTCGAAGTTGCCATAGTGGCCGGTGACCATGAGCAGGCCCTTGCGCTCGTGCATCATCCATTTCGCCTGCTCGGCCTTGTGGAATCGCGAGTACTGGCGCCAATTGTGTTTCCTGACGAGCCGGGGCGTGAACAGGATGTCGATGGTCAGCATGACAAGCTGTTGAAAACTGCGTCGGCCGGTTTGTTGGACCCACTCGTCCGACTTCTCGGGGAAACTGGCCCGCAGGTTTTCCAGCGCCCGTTGCCGGCCCCGTCCGTAGAATTTCCACAGCAGATCGCCCAGGAAGCACGCAAACCTCAGATTGGTTTCGACGTCGAAGAGGTAGAGGAAGATCACCAGGATCCTGACGGCCACGTACAGCAGCCAGTCAAGGACCGGGTTGTGCTTTTTCTTCTTCTTTTTCTTGGGTTGTTGCTCATCGGTCATAGTTTACAATTGTACGAACAGCACAGTTTTTGTCAAGGTTTGCCTCCGTGGCGTGCCGACATGGAGGGGGGACAGAAGGAGCAAGAGCCACAGGAGTACCCAACCCCTGTGGCTCTCGTAGTGTTCCTGTGCCGGCCGGAACGACATCTGTCCGTTCCCGGCCCCCAACGTATAGATGCCTGACCTCAGGGCGCCAGGCTGGCCTCGGATGTTCCGCCGTAGGCGCCCAGGTTGATCCGCGTGTTGACGCCCGCCCGTTCGCTCAGTGCGTCGCCCGGGTCACAGGGTGCCTCATCGCCCACCGGTGTGGCAGGATCACCGGCGTCAATGCACAAGCTCGTGGCATCGGCCCATGCCCAGGTCCCGCCCAACACGTCCCAGAACCACCCTTCGCTCTGGAGGTGGTAATCGCCCGCAGTCGGCCATGCTCCCCTGGCGACGAAGAGCGGATCGGCATCGATATTGCCATCGCCTGCCCAGCCGCCCTGGACGTCGCTGTAGGTCACGGTCGACTTGGCGCTTTCAACGTCCAGACTCATCCCACCGGCGCCCTCGTTGTTGAAGTAGAGAATCGAGTTGGTGATCCGGGCCAGGACCGCGTCGACGCCCAGGCCGAGATTGTCGGCGATGGTGCAGTTCTCCAGGGTCGGGTACCCGCTGTAGACGCCGGTCTTGCGGTTGGCGACGATGAGGCAATTGCGGAACGTGCCGTAGTTCTTGAGGATCATCCGGTTCTCCCGGTGGGCCCACATCTCGACGCCCGCCCCGTTGCCTGCGATTTCGCACCGGCTGAGAGTCGGATTGCCTTCGTTCCATACCTTCACACCGGCGGAGGTGTTGCCCGTGATGACGCAGTTCTCGATCGTCGGGGTCGAGCCGCCGCAGTAGACGCCGAAACTGCCGCCGGTCACGGTGAAGCCCGTGAAGACACAGTCGGCCGTCTCGTCGTCCGCGATGGTCACGCACTGACCGGGACCGGCGATGATCGTCGCCGCCCGGACGGCAGGGTCCTCGGGATCCGTCGATGTCAGAGTCAGGCTCTTACCCTGGAGACGGATTTTCTCATGATAGATCCCCGGCTCCACCACGATGGTTTCGCCCGCCTCGGCCGAGTCGATGGCATGTTGGATGTAATCGTAGCGGATGCCGGTGGTGACGTTCTGGACCGGCCCGGTTGCCCGGCCATAGCCGAACTTGAACGTAATGCCCTCGACGTAGTAGTAGTCGTGCCAGATCAGGGTCGAGCCATCCAGCCTGGGGCCGCCACCATAGTACACACGGGATATTGGCAGCTCGACCGGCCCGTATTCCCGCGTGAGGCAATACAGATAGATGGAACCGGTTGAGCTGCTGCCGACAAACGCAACCATCTGCCCATCGATATCCGGCTGAGTCTGGACCCCGGAACCCACGTACACTTCGAATTCCCGAATGTTGTCCAGATCGGAGAGGTCGGCGCCGTAGATATCGCCCGTGTCGTTACGCTGGTCGGTCCAGACAACCCTGCGTCCGGAGATCGATGGGTCCTTTTGTGTCTTCGACGCGGTGCTGATCGGGAAAACTCTGATCTGGGTCAGATCCGAGATATCCGCGCCGTAGATGTCGCCGTCGGCCTCCCAGACCACGAGGTCGCCGCAGATGTCGAGCGGGGTCTCGTAGGTCTGGCGGTAGTTGTCGTAGGGATACGGGAGGCCGTGCCCAACCTGCTCGGCAATCGTGAAGTACACCGGCTTGGCGGGATTCGTGACATCCGCGCCGCAGATATCGTAGGACGACTGCTCGTATTGCGAGGCGTTGTTCGTATTCACGTTGCGGTGACGCAACCAGACGGCCTTCTTACCCGAGATGGCCGGGTAGCCATACGAATCGGTGTTCGTGCTCAGCCGCAGCGAGTATACCACGCGGGTCTCTGCGTCGGCAATCACGACGCTGGTGCGGATGGGCTGGTAATAGCCCTCCGGGCCGGTCGTCCAGACGATCAGGTCGCCATCGATCTGGGGCATCGTATCCGTCGCCTGCGACTGGAGCGTGTCGATCCAGCCACTCTCGATGTCCATGCACTGAATCGACCAGGACGAGTCTCGGTAGTCCCCGGCACAGTACACGAGCTTGGCGCCGGAGATCGCAGGGTACTGGATATAATCCTGCTCCATCGCCGCGAGGACCAGATTATTGGCGTCGGAGGTGAATGGCGTGACTTCGATCTTCACCGTATCCGGCTCGCTGACGGTGAAACCATCACTCACGACCAGCTCGAAGACGTACGTGCCGGCCTGGTCGCACATGAAGTACGCAGCCGAAGGCTCATAGCCATAGTATCTGGCCTCTTCCGGGTCGATCTGATAGAACTCTCCCGGCGGACCTTCGATCTGCCTCCAGGCATAGGTCAGCTCATCCGGCGGATCGGCGTCATAGGAGCCGGAACCATCGAGGGGGACATAGTAAGACAGCTCCCAGAGTCTGTCCGGGCCCGCGTCGGCGACGGGCGCCGTATTGCCGACAACCACGAGGACACGGTCCGGCCCGCTCGTATACTGGCCGTCGCCCACCACCAACTCGAACACATACCATCCCTCGGCCGGGGGGGTGAACACCGGCTGCCCGGCCGTCGCGTCGCTCAGCTCGACCGCGGCGCCCTGCGTCTGGACCCACTGATAGGTGTTCGCACCGTCCGGATCGGAGAAGTAACTACCGGTTCCGTCCAGCGTGATCGGCTCGGGAGCGAGCACATGCTGATCGGCCCCCGCGTTCGCCAGGGGTTTGACATAGCCGACGTGCTCGTCGGCGCCGATGTCCACCCGCAGAGCGAAGATGCGCGGGTCGCCGTCCATGTCCGTGGAGGTCTGCCCGGGCACGGAGTTCGGATCGCCCGCGCTGACGCACGGCGATTCCGACTTCACGTGAAAGTCGCTCATCGCCACGTTGAGGAATTTCGGGTCCGCCGAGATGTTCCCGCAACTGCCGGTGAAGTTCGCCTCTTCGTCCCAGATATCCTCATAGGTCGTCGGGTCCTCCATGCCATAGTTGGCCGGCGAGTTGTTCCACACATTGTTGAACCGGATCAGATCGTCGTGCGCGCGGTAGTGATAGAGGCCACCGCCCGACGCGGCGCCGCAGATCAGGTTGTTGACCACCCCACCCGTCGACGATTCTTCGTCAAAATAGACGTAGACGTTGCCGCCGACGCCGGACTCAGGGTTTTTACTGACGTCGTTGCTGACGATCGTGTTATTCACGAGATAGCAGTATCCGCCGTAGACCCCACCGCCATAGGCCGCAGAGTTGTTGTAGATCACGTTGTTGGATACCATGGTGGAACTCCACGCATAGATACCGCCGCCCTCGTAGGCCGAGTTGTTGTAGATCGTGTTGTGGGTCACAACGGCGCCGCCGCCATCGCAGTAGATGCCGCCCCCTATGGAATAGACGAACTCATAGTTCATGCCATCGTCCGTCTGAGAGTACGGCCCATGGTTCCTCGTAATCACGCAATGGCTGATCGTGGGCGAGGCATTGTAGCTGCAGTAGATACCGGCGCCGGAGAATTGTTTGTAGCTGTAACCGATTTCCTCATAGGAGTAATCGAGCGTGCCGACGCCGCCGGTGATGGTGAAGCCGCTCAGGACGGCGTCATTGGTCTCATTGTTCTCGAAGGTCACCACGGTGCCGTCGCCGTCGGCGTTGATGATCGTGTAACCGACGATGCCCCGGTCGTTGGGATCGGTGCTGGTGACCGTGATGTTCTTTCCGCCGAAGTTGATCGTCTCGTAGTAGATGCCCGGACTGACGAGGACGGTGTCGCCATCGCTGCTGTCGCTGATGGCCTGCTGGATCGATGAGTACTCGCTCGGCACCCGCAGCACCGCAGCCGACGAGAGCGAGCATGCCAGCGCAGACAAAAAGCCCCCCAACACAAACGCCTTCTTCATGGTATACCCTTTCCCTCACTTGTGGGCGATCTGCCAGCGCCAAGACGGCACACGTCAGGCCCTGGGGCGAACGCCTTTCAGATCTTCTTTATACCCAGCACAGACCTCTTCTGCAACGATATTCTCCTGTAATGGGACGCTGCCGGGAGTGTTTTGTTACAGGCTCCCGTTGAAAAAACGCCAGAAGCAGCGATAATCACCCTGACAGATTGACTTGGAACCTGAATTTGGAAAGGATGCTGCCATGCAGGGATGCCTGCGAAGAGGGTCAATGGTGCTTGTTTGTCTCGCGGGCGTGCTGGCCGGATGCTCGCACTTCTCAACGCGCCACGGCGCCGGCTCGTCCCCGCTGTCCGCCTCCGGTGACCTGGTCGCGGAATCTGCCCGGGAGATCCCGGTCCTTTATGACGTGGATGTCCTCGTCGTCGGGGGCAGTTCCGGGGCTGTGTCCGCAGCGGTCGCGGCGGCCGAGCAGGGAGCCAAGGTGTTCCTGGCCGCTCCGAGACCCTACCTGGGCGAGGATCTCTGCGGCACATACCGCCTGTGGTTGCAGCCGGACGAGGAGCCCATGTCCCCCCTGGCGGCCGCTCTGTTCGCGGAGCCGGACGCAGCCAGACCGCCCCGGAATACGATCCCCTTCACCTACGAAACCGACGTGGAATCCTCCACGCCGCACAAAGACTCCCCCGCCTCGGACGGTCTCAAGGACGGGAAATGGCACGATGCCCCCTCGCAGAGCGTCCAGTACAACTCGGACGTGAACGTCGTCGTCGATCTCGGCGACGAACAGCCGATCGGCGAGGCGCACTTGATGGTGTACCAGCGAACCGGCGATTTCGAGATCGCGGATGTCACGATATCGGCCGGCAGCGACAAGCAGCAATGGCAACAGCTCGCGGTCGTCGCCAACAAGCGGCTGGGAGAGGACTCTTTCGAACAGACAGCCATCCCCCTCTCGGCGGCAATCGACCGGAAGGCCCGTTACCTGCGATTTGCCGTCCACAAGACGCCTGAGGCCAAGCGGGTGCTCCTGGGAGAGATCGTTCTGGAGGGTCCACAGCAGGAGGCCGCGTCATCGGCATACCGGCTGCCGCCGACGCCGATGCAGGTCAAGCGAGTCCTCGACGACGCACTGCTCAACGCGGGCGTTCAGTTCCTCTACGGCTGCTATGCGACCGAGCTTCTGCTGGACGGTCGCGGCAAGCTCGCGGGAATCGTCATGGCCAATCGCTCGGGCCGTCAGGCCGTCAAGGCCAGGGTGATCGTCGATGCCACGCCGCGAGCGGCCATCGCACGGATGGCCGGCGCGCGATTCGACTCCTATCCGGCCGGCACCCACACATTCAGGCGAATCGTCATCGGCGGCCAGCCTGTCGCTGCCCCGCGAGTGCAGGTGCGACAACTGCCGACCCCGGTCTACAGCAGCGATGGACAGATCTACCAGGCAATCGAGTACTCGCTCGACCTCCCGATGAAAGATGCTTCGGCTGCATCCTATGCGCAGGCCGAACAGATCGCCCGTGACATAACGTGGCACAGCGAGCAGGTCGATGCATCCGAGGAGTTGTTCGAGGTGCCGCCGGACCGCATGAGGGGCCGGACGGTTCAGTGCTGCGAATGGCCCGGCGCGGACAAGGTGGACCTCGATGTCTTCCGCCCGGACCGCGTGGAACGTCTTTATGTCCTCTCCGGCCTCGCCGACGTGTCCCGTCGAGCAGTCGAGGATTTCCTCAGACCTCTGGAGATGATGCAGGTCGGAGAACGCATCGGCGTCGCGGCGGCGACCCAAGCCAGGACGATCCCCACGGCGCCGCAAGTCATCGTACGCAGGCAGACGGGCAAGGTCGTCGCTTCCGGCGACGTTCGCGACGACCCGGCCTGGATGCGAGCCCATGCAGATATCGCCAAGGTGCAGGCCGGCGCGAGCGTGTTGCCCGTGCTCGGCCGGTATGACGTCGTCGTCGTAGGCGGCGGCACCGGCGGCGCCCCAGCCGGCATCGCGGCGGCCCGACAGGGCGCCAGGACGCTCGTCGTGGAATACCTGCATGGACTGGGCGGCGTCGGCACGATGGGCCTGATCGGCAACTACTACTATGGCTACCGCGAAGGCTTCACGAAGGAGCTGGATCAAGGCCTGATCGAGCTTGGCGGTGAAGCCGCGGGCAAACCGGGCCAGCCGTGGAACAACCAGGTCAAGATCGAATGGTACCGGCGCGAGCTGCGCAAGGCCGGAGCGGATATCTGGTACGGCGTGCTCGCCTGTGGAGCGTTCGTCGAAGGCAATCAAGTGAAAGGGGTCGTGGTGGCCACGCCACAGGGTTGCGGGGTGGTCCTGGCCAAGGTGGTTGTGGACTCCACAGGCAGCGCGACGATTGCGGCGGCCGCCGGCGCCGAGTGCATTTACACCGGGGGCGAACACATTGCGGTTCAGGGGACCGGATTGCCCTACTGGGAGCCGGGGGCCCGATACACGAACACGGACTATGCCTTCATCGACGACCTGGACGTCGTAGACGCGTGGCAGTCTTTCCTGGCCGCACGCAAAAAATTCGCAGATCGCTACGACCTCGGGCAACTGATCGACACCCGTGAGCGGAGACAGATCCTGGGCGATTTCTTCCTCTCGCCGATGGATGTCTACCTCGATCGGACGTTCCCCGATTCGGTCGTGCGGGCCAGCAGCAACTTTGACTCGCACGGCTTCACGATCCACCCGATGTTCCTGCTCAGGCCGCCGGACCACAAGGCCCTGCCCTGCTACGTCCCCTACCGCTGCCTGCTGCCCAAAGGAATCGAGGGCGTGCTCGTGACCGGCCTGGGCGTCAGCGCTCACCGGGACGTGATGCCGGTCATCCGGATGCAGCCGGATATCCAGAACCAGGGCTACGCCGCCGGTCTGGTCGCTGCGACAGCCGCCCGCACGGGCGCCGGGCTACGACAGATCGACATCCGCGAGTTACAGAAGCAGCTCGTCGAAAAGGGCAACCTACCCGCGGAGGTCCTCACACACGAGGATTCCTTCCCGCTGCCCAAGGAAAGGGTCGAGCAAGCGGTTCGGACCATCACGAAGGATTTCAATGGCGTCGAAGTCATCTTCACCCAGATCGAGGTCGCGTTGCCCCTGCTCCGCGAGGCGTACAAAGCCGCCGAATCTGACGAGGACAAGCTGACCTACGCCCATATCCTGGGCATCCTGGGCGATCCGACCGGCGCCGAGACACTGGTGGAAACCGTCGCGTCTCGCGAGTGGGACAAAGGCTGGAAATACACCGGCATGGGCCAGTACGGCATGAGCATGAGCGTCGTGGACAGCCTGATCGTCGCGCTGGGCCGGACCCGCAGTGAGAAGGCATTGGAACCTATCGTCGCCAAGGTCCGCCAGTTGGGCCCGGAGCACGAGTTGTCGCACCACCGGGCGGTTGCGATGGCACTGGAGACGCTGGGCGACCCGGCGGGCGCACAGCCATTGGCGGAGTTGCTGCGAAGACCCGACATGGCCGGCCACGCCTGGACTAACATCGACGCGGCCACTCGCAACATCCCGCCCAGCCCAGTCGATACATCCACCCGAGAATGCTCGCTCCGAGAGTTGATCCTGGCCCGCGCCCTGTACCGCTGCGGCGACTATGAAGGCCTTGGCGAAACAGTGCTTAGCCAATACGCGAAGGACCTGCGAGGCCACTACGCCAGGCACGCCCTCGCCATTCTCGGCCAGAGGAGCAATTCAAACTGAACGACGCGTAATACGCACCCTGCACATGACGCATGATCGCCTGAATTGGCCCTCGCGAAAAAACGCCGCAACATTGCCGAAGTGCCCAGCCTGTGCTATCATGGCCGCTCGAAGTTGTACATGTGGGCTGGTTTGCGTCCCGACGCCCTGTCCACGTCAGCGCCCTGCGAAAGCCGGGTTGAATATTGGCTCGGGATTGATAAAGGAGATGTACGGATGGCAGGAGAATACCGATTTTCGTTTGGGCCGTGGAATGTTCATGAGGGAGCCGATCCATTCGGGCCGACCGTGCGACGCAGCATTTCGTTTGCCAAGAAACTCAAGATGTTCAAGAAGCTCGGCTTCGACGGCGTGCAGTTCCATGACGACGACGCGGTCCCGGACATGAACAAGCTCAGTCCCAAGGAGATCATCAAGGCCGCCAAGGATGTCCGCAAGGCGCTCCAGAACGAGGGCCTGACCGCGGAATTCGTCGCCCCGAGGCTCTGGGAAGACACGCGGACCATCGACGGCGGCTACACCTCGAACGACCCCGAGGCCCGTCAGTTCGCCAGGGACCGCAGCCGGCGCTCCATCGACATCGCGGCCGCTCTCGACACGGACCTGATCGTCCTCTGGTTGGCCCGCGAAGGGACGTACATCCGCGAGGCCAAGGACAGCAAGGTCGCCGTGGACCGGCTCGTCGAGGCCATCGACGACATGCTCGCCTACAACTCGGACATCAAGATCGCGATCGAGCCTAAGCCCAATGAGCCCATGGACCACGCCTATATCCCGACGACGGGACATGCGATGGCCCTCGGCTATCTGACGACGGACCACAAGCGGGTCGGCGTCAATATCGAGACCGCCCACGCGATCCTGGCAGGCCTGGACCCGTCGGACGAGATGGGCTTCGCGCTGGCCTACAACAAGCTCTACACGGTCCACCTGAACGATCAGAACGGCCTGAAGTTCGACGAGGACAAGAGCTTCGGCTCGGTGAACCTGCGCCGGGCATTCAACCAGGTCCGCATCCTCGACAAGTACAACTACGGCACGAAGGGCGAATTCATCGGGCTGGACGTCAAGGCCATGCGGACGCAGAAGATCGAGACCGCCACGAAGCACCTGAGCAACAGCCGCGAGATCTTCCTGAGCCTCCTGGACCTCGTCCGCAGCCTCGATGAAGGCCGAGTCGAGCGACTGGTCGCCGACCGCGACTATGAAGAACTCGATCTGCTCATTATCAACCATCTGATGGGCAGGTGACACATGTTGAGAAGTGAGAAGACGGTCCTGTGCATTGAGGCCCACCCGGACGACGCGGAGTTTCTGTGCGCCGGGACGCTCGCGCTGCTGCGCGAGCGAGGGTGGCAGGTGCACATCGCCTCGGTCACGCCGGGCGATTGCGGAACGGTGCAGTACAGCCGCGAGGAAATCAGCCGGATTCGCAAGAACGAAGCAGCCAGGGCCGCCGCGATCCTGGAAGGTCAGTATCACTGTCTGGAGTGCGACGACGCATTCATCATGTACGACCGCCCGACGTTGACCAAGGCCATCGCCGTGGTCCGCGAGGTCCGTCCGACCATCGTCCTGACCTTGAGCCCTTCCGATTATATGGTCGATCACGAGACCGCCAGCCGGCTCGCCCAGAGCGCCTGTTTCTGTTGCGGCATCGTGAATATCGATACGCCGGGGGCGGAGCCGTTCGAGCCCATCCCGCACCTCTACTATGCCGACCCGATCGAGGCCAAAGACAAGCTCGGCCAGGAGATCAAGCCGGGCATGGTCGTCGATATATCGAGCGTCATGGCCACCAAGGAGAAGATGCTCTGCTGCCATGAGAGCCAGCGGGACTGGCTGCTCAAGCACCATGGGATGGATGAGTACGTCAAGATGATGCACGCCCTCGGCGCCAAACGGGGCGGCCTCATCGGGGCTCGTTTCGCCGAGGGATTCCGCCAGCACCTCGGCCACGCGTACCCCCAGGACAACATCCTCAAGAAAGAGCTTGGCAACCTGGTTCATACGCCGTAAGGAGACGTGTATGGGGAGAAAAACCAGTATCCTGGCGCCGCAGTGGTGGGACTACACGACGCTGGACGATGAGATCCTCAACGACGCAGCCCGCCTGACGGCCGACGATATGGCCGCGATGAGCCGGGAGGGCTTCCGCGTGGTCTTCTACGACACGCTGGAGGATTTCTACCTGGCCGAGGCCCTGGAGTACGTCACCGCCTGGCGACAGGCGACCGCGGACACCCCCGCCGGCATCTGCGGCCCCATCGGCCCGACCGAGCAGCTCCCTCTCGTCGCCCGCCTGACGAACGCCCTGGAACTGGACCTCCGCAACGCGCATTTCTGGGGCATGGACGAGTGGTATGTGAACGGACGCGAGGTCCCGCCGACCCATCCTCTGTCGTTCGCCAAAGCCGACCGGGAGTTGTGCTTCGACCGAATCCGTCCGGACTTGAAGATGCCTGACCGCAATATCCACTTCCCGACGGCCGACGTCTCAGCCTACACCAAGACCTGGGACGGCGTCCGATGCGTCGTCATGCAAGGCGGCCAGGGCGATATCAAGCACTGGGCGTTCAACGATCCCGTTCGGCGGGAGGGCAAGTACGAAGACCACCCGCCCGCGCCCGCGGAGTTCCGAAGGCTCACCACGCGGGTGGTCGATCTGCACCCGGTGACTGTCATGCAAAACGCCCGCACCAGCGGCGGCGGCGTCGTTACCGGCGTGCCCACCCGGGCGATCTCCGTCGGACCGGTCGAAACGTGGAAGGCCGAGAAGGTATCCATCTGGCAGGCGGGCACGCACGACAACCCGTTCGGGATGCGCCTGACCACCCTGATGATCGGCAAGAGAATCCCGGACAGCGCCGTCCCGATGTCCCTGCTGGCGGACCATCCGAACGTGCAGTTCAACTTCTATCGGCCCGCAATCGGCACGTGCGAAGCCGAAATGCATTGACTCCATGGAGAAATGACCGATGGCTGTGGACGTTCTGATTCTCAATACGGCGGTGGTGGATATGCGGCGCCCGGACTTCGAGTTTGCCGACACCCTCGTGGGCAAGGGCGGCCTGGCGAAGTGCAAGACGAAGGACATGCCGGCCTATCCGCAGCAGCAGATCCGCCAGTGGATCGACGAAGGTTTCGCCACGGCGGGCGGTCCCGGCAACACCGCTCCCCTGGTCGCCCGCACCGGTTTGAAGGTGGCTGTCGGCGTCAATCTCGGCAAAGGCGACTACGATGGCCTCGACGCCCAGGGACGCTACTTCCACGATGTCATGACCGCCAACGGGATCGATATGTCGGCGACCCACATCCACCCCACGCTTCCGACGGGCGCCACGTTTATCCACAGCACCTCCGGCGGCGACCGCGGCGGCATCGCCTACTTCCCGAATGCCAACAACGACTTCGACTTCGAGGTCTTTCAGGAGGCGGTCGAGCGGCTCAAGCCACGGATCGTCTACTACATGTATTCCGGCCTCTCCGATCGCGGCGACGCCAACGGCGGCAGCGACCTCGCGGACTTCATCCGCTGGTGCCGCGAGATGGGAGCGGTGACCATCGCCGACAGCCACACGCTGACCGGCAACCCGCAGAAACTCATCGCTGAGGGCAAACCGGTGAAGGAGTATCGACTCCTCGAACCGCTGCTGCCCGAGCTGGACCTGTTTTTCACCTCCTCCGACGAAGCCAAGCTCATCGAGAACACTCTCAGCCGCAGACCCGCGAGAACCGACCTCGATGAGCACGCCTACAACATACAATTCCTGGAGCTTCTCACGAGGAGGTTCTGGCAGGACGACGACCGCACGAAGCTCTTCGGAGTTACCGTCAGCGACGGCGCGTACGAGAAGCACATCCTGCCCGATGGACAGACCAACTGCCCGGACAAGGTGACGTCTCGGTTCATGGCCGGCGAAGTCGTGGATCTCGTCGGCGCGGGCGACTCCTTCCGCGCCGGATTGATCGCCTACGTCGCGAGCAATCTGGAGGCGTTCCGCCAAGGCAGGACGAATTTCCAGGAGGCGGTGCAGATGGGGAATCTCTTCGCCTCGCTCTACATCAAGGCCCCGCTCGGCGACCGCTACGGCAACATCCGCCCCTACCCGAAGATGCTCCAGATCCTGCGATCCCAAGGCGGCTTCGAGAGCATGGAGGCCCTCAGACAAGCACTGGATTAGAACCAACGACCGCAACCGGCGGATGCCGGGTGGAGGCGACAGCGGTAGGGTGTGCTATGCACACCACCCTCACTTTCGACACAAGTTGCGACATGGAGGATTCTGACGTGGCGACATTGAAGAAGACACCCAACTGGCAGGGAAAAGCAATCAATCCCTCGCAGATCGGCGGGATCGAGACCTCGGTGCTCGATAACGGACCGGGCCGGGGCACACGGATCGCCTGGGTCAATACCGGCTCGGGACTGCGATACAGGGTCGTGATCGACCGCGGCCTGGACATCGTCGATGCCTTCTACAATCAGCACAGCCTGGCCTGGCTCAGCCACGGCGGAGTGACCTCCGTCCGGCCCGATGTCAATCGAGGGATCGAGTGGCTCTGGACCTTTGCCGGCGGCCTGCTGACGACCTGCGGCCTGACCCACGCCGGCGGGCCGGAGAACGACGAATTCGGCGAACGCGGCCTGCACGGGCGGGCCAGCAACCTGCCGGCTCAGGTGGAGTCGATCAGCCAGCCGAACCTCGCCACCGGCAAGATAGACATGAGCATCACGGCTGTGATGAAAGAGTCCCGCGTCTTCGGGCCGAATCTGGAGCTGCGACGGACAATCTCCAGCACGCTCGGCGAACCGACCATCCGGGTACACGACGTCGTCACGAACGTCGGCAACTCGCGGACGCCGCACATGATCCTCTATCATTGCAATTACGGCTGGCCCCTCGTCGATAGAGGCACGCAGATCGTCTGGAAGGGTCAGTGCAAATCCCGCGGCCTCGACATGGACAACGCGATCTTCAACGAGCAGCACGATTTCCGCACCTGCCAGGGCCCGCTCGAACGGCATCGCAGCACCGGCGAAGCCTGCGGTTTCATCGATGTCACGCCCGACGGCGACGGCATGTGTACTGTCGGCCTGTACAATGCCAGACTCGGCCTGGCGGTTGCCACGCGGTACAAGAAGAAGCAACTGCCCTCGCTGGCGAACTGGCAGCACTGGGGACCGGGCGAGTACGTCACAGGCCTGGAGCCTGGGACGAATCCGCCCATCGGCCAGGGCAAGGCTCGGGAGCTCAAGCAGTTGATCCATCTCGATCCCGGTGCAAGTCGGACATACGACCTGGAAATCAGCGTGCTCACGGAGACAAGGGAGATTCGTAAGTTTCTGAAAGCAGCAGGCCGGTAGCATGAGCGAGCATGTCTTTGTCGGGTTCGGGTTCGGGCCAATTCAGGCCGGCCTGTTCGCAAAAGAGGCATTCGAGAGCGGCAACTTCCGCCGGATCGTCATCGCCGAGATCGACCAGAAGCTGGTAGATGCCGTCCGTGCCAATCGTGGGACGTATTACGTCAACGTCGCGAGAAAGGACCGCGTGGAAACAGTCCGAATCGACGGCGTCGAACTGTTCAACCCCACGCGAGACAAGGAGCTTCGCGCGGTCCTCGCCCAGGCCACCGAGATCACGACCTGCCTGCCTTCGGTGAACTTCTACGCCTCCGACAAGCCCGACTGCGTCGCGGCCCTTATCGCCGAGGGTCTATGCGCACGGCAGTCCGATGCGACCATCGTCTACGCGGCCGAGAACAACAACCACGCCGCGGAGATCCTCGAAGAAGGCGTCGCAAAGAAACTCAGCGCCCCCCTGCCACCCAAGGTCCAGTTCCTCAACACGGTCATCGGCAAGATGAGCCAGGTCGTGGCCGATCCCGCGGAGATCGCCCAGCGAGGCCTGACCCCGATCTCGCCGGGCATCGACCGCGCGTTTCTGGTCGAGGAGTTCAACCGCATCCTCGTCAGCAAGGCGACGATCCCAGGCTTCACGCCGGGCATTCCCGTCTTCATCGAGAAGGACGACCTGCTGCCCTTCGAGGAGGCCAAGCTCTACGGCCACAACGCCATCCATGCAATGCTGGGCTTCGTCGGCACGCTCAAAGGCTACGCGAAGATGACGGAGCTCGCAGACGACAAAGCCCTGATGCAAGTCGCCCGCGAGGCCTTCATCCAGGAATCGGGCGGCGCCCTGAACCGCAAATACGCCGCCTTGGGCGACGACCTCTTCACCGAGGCAGGCTACCGCCACTATGCCGACGACCTGCTGGAGCGAATGACCAATCCGCACCTGGCGGATACGACCGCCCGCGCCGCTCGGGACGTGGTCCGCAAGCTGGGCGTCAACGACCGCATCTTCGGCACGATGGCCCTGGCCCTCGAATACGGCATCGAACCGAAGAACATGGCGATGGGCGCAATGGCCGGCGCCGCCCTGCTCCTGGCCAACGCAACAGAATACGGCTTGCCGGCAGGGTGTGCCCTGCACACCAACTCCTCGTCGGCCAAGCTGCCTCCCGACGCCGACGCCCTCGCGCAACTGCTCGCGTGGCTGTGGAAGACCCCGATCACATCCGCCCTGCAACAGATCGTCGATTGCACATGGTCGGCCCGCGGCCCCCTGGGCAAGGTGCTTGTCCCGTAATGCTCAACGTCGCTTCCACGTAGGATTTTCTGTCCCGCGCACGGACGTTTCTTTCACAGATATTCCTTACCCCCTGCCCGACAAGGGGTTACGTTCCATTCAACAGGTCATGTTTTGTATATATTTGTCTTGCAGCAACCTTTCGATTGATGTATTATTAACATAGCATCATAGCAACGTCGCAGCCGAGTCCAGAATCGCAAGATCCGGAAGGAGAGAACCATGAAACCGAAGCCCAAGCGAAGTGAATCGAAGAAGCGTCGGACAGAAGGCCGAATCGCCTGGTATCGACGACGGCGCGTGCCGCCGCCGGAGAGCGAGGTCTGGCCCGAGCAGTATCGGGGCGAACGCTGGAAGCCGATCTACGCCTTGCTGCTCGCAGGCAAATGTGCGCTGTGCGCGCACTCGTGCCCCCTGCCGAGGTCTCGACAATTGGAGGACAAGTGGTTGGGCGTGACTCCCCGCCTGCACTGCACGCACCACCCGTCCCATCCCGGCGAGATTATCGAGGTCCTGCTGACCGACACCTGCCGGAACTTCAAGCCCAAGTGGTGGCGGCCACCCCGGGCCAAAGGGGCCAAGAAGGCCCCCCGCCGCCCAACGGCCGGAAGATCCGACGGCAAGACCGAGCGCGTCCCGCTGGCCAACGGCCTGTTCGCCACGGTGGACGCCGCCGACTACCCCCAGCTCAGCAAGTACCGCTGGTACGCCAGCTACCGTGGCTCCACGATCTATGCGGTCCGTCACGAAGGCGGCAAGGAGACGTACATGCATCGCGCGATCATGCAGCCTCGCCGGGGCCAGATCGTGCACCACCGCGACCGCGATGGCCTGAACAACCGGCGGGACAATCTCCTCGTGTGCACAGCGAAACAGCATCAGGGCTGCCGCGGCCCGCTGGGAGAGCACCGGCGGTTCGTCGGCGTCTACTGGTCCAAGAACCGATGGATGGCGCAAATCCGCTACCGCGGCAAGACGTACTATCTCGGCCGCTTCGTCGATGAAGTCGAGGCCGCCAAGGCCCGCGACCGCAAGGCCTACGAACTCTGCGGCGAGCTCGCTTATCTCAACTTCCCCGAGGACCTGCCCGCCTTGCGCAGGTCGTGCCACAGGAAAGGCATGCGAGAACAAAAAGGCGCCAAGGGAAAACGATCCTGACGCTTATGTCGGTCCGGCCCCCATCGGCTATAATCTGCCGGAGAATCGATCGCAATCGATCCTCGATAGAAGAGCGTCTCGGCAAGGAGTGTTTATGGAAATGACTCTGCATGGTGGATGTCTGTGCGGCGCCGTGCGATATGAATGCACAGGCGACCCGACCCAGGCCAGCTACTGCCACTGCGACGACTGTCGCAAGGCCACAGGCGGGCCCTACACGGTGGGCGTCCTCGTCCGCGCGAAGAACCTGCGCATCGTCTGTGGCCAGGTCAAAGGCTACACCAGCATCGCCGACAGCGGCCGAAAGATCACGCGCGAGTTCTGCCCGAATTGCGGCTCGCCCCTATTCACCCGCGCGGAGAAATGCCCCGATCAGGTCTTTCTCAAGGCCGGATGCATAGATGAATCGCATCTCGTCAAGCCCAACTGCCAGACATGGACGAAACGAGCCGTCCCCTGGGCCTATATCGATGAGAGCCTGCCCTGCTTCGAGGAGAGCAGGCCGGCGAAAACAAACGACCGCCAGTCATGAGAGTAGCCCCGCCGACTGTCATCCATGGCAGGCGTCTCTCCTCGCGAGGTCTGATCTCCGCCTAGCAATTCCTAATTCCGGATGCGACCCCGTAGCCCCCCTATCACTTATTCCAAATGGAGGTTCGGGAGGTCCCCAGAAGTTCCCTCTTGGATGACACTGTTGTTCTCATCAAGTAGTCGCCACTCGATGATTTCCTCTGGCCGTAGTGGGTAGGCCGCAAGAAGGGCAATGGGGGCTCCTCGCCAGATATTTCCAGACCTTGATGCAAAAGACACCAGGGGAACATGTCCGTTCTCAAGGAACTGAAGCCACCGGTCCTCATTCACACAGCCGACAATGCGACTCTCCTCGACTTCAATGATCCACTCCATCGGCTTCTGACTCTCATAGGCGAGGAAGTCTCGACGAGCATCGATGCACCAAAGGAATTGGCTGGTCTGCAAGTAGTCGCTCAAAACCTTGCGCTTGGCTTCGTAGACGTCAGGATAGGCGAGGACATATGGGCATTGTGATGGGTCCAGTTCAGCACATTCCCCACATAAACTAAAGTCTCTTGAATGGCGTGTCTTGAGTCTCATCATACCGTCCTAATCGGCCAAATCCGCTCAGGACTTCACAGGGGGGACTTCGAGGGTCAGCAGTCATTTTAAGCTCTTGCGGGGCGTTACAGCATCTGGGAGCGGGTTCTGTGCTTGCGAGACGAACCTCAGACCCCCCTCTTCGCTGGCACGTGGACCACATCGTCGCCACCATCGCCAGTCATCCGTCGGCGTACTCGTAATTTCCATCTTCACGGCTGGCCCTCATTTGCCCCTGGGGGAGGTGGGGCCGCGAACTCGTCGTTTCTATTCTGAAGGGCGACCCTTATCTGCGCATTAGGCTACCTGAATGAGCCAATGTGATATGCTTCCCAGGGGTACTTGCGCACAAGGCTGGAGACGTGCTTGCGGACGACGTTGGCACTTCGGACGGCAAGGCGAGTGATGAACTCCGCATAGTCTGACACGTTCCCCTTGTAGACGGATCGACTCGCTTTCACGCGGTGAGCGATAGCCCCTCGAAGCTCCACATAATCCTTAAGACGTGTTCTTGCCGCCTCGACACCCATTCCTTGCCAATGCCAGTTCTTCGACAACTCCGGCAGATCCAAGAGCGCATCGAAAAGCCTGTCAACATTGCCTGCCTTCGGACTATTGAAGATGCCTATCTGAGGACGCAGTATCTCGTCCCTGTAATCGCGAAGAACCTGCTTCCAGCCATCTCGGGACAGATCCCAGACCCTGAGTTCGTTAACATCCTTCTTGACGTAAGCCGCGACCCGTTTCAGAACTCCCTTTGGCAGTTGCTTCGGATCTGCCGACTCCTCCAGCATGAACCTAAACGCAGTTGATGCCGCGTCCTCGATGAAGGCTTCCCAACACGCAGTCAGTAGGACGATACCGCTCTTGTTCAGTATCTCGACCCCTGAACGCCGCCCAGGGTTCTTTCCCGTCTTCTCTTCGTGGATTGCAATGAGGGCCTTCACTTCCTTGCTGTTGTCGATGAAGAGTTCTATCGGATCACTCATTGGGCGAATGCCTCCTGCCAACAACCGTAATACCGCGGACAGTCATGGCGTTGTCACTTCCTCAATCCACCCTATCGTCTCCGCCTGGCATCTTCCGCACCTGTCGCCATTCATATCGAACTGTTTCTATCTGCACGCTCAAGTTCGTACATCTACACGTTCGTCACAGGTCCGTATCCCACCGTCTTGCCAGAGGTATTGTAGCGGGGACAGACGAGGAAAACAAGCAGAATGGACACGTGGAGCGGGCCTTGTGAAGCGTGATGCATAGAAGAATGCGGGGCTGGCCCGCGCTTGCCCTCCCCTGCACTGTGTTCTCAGAGGCTCTGCGCAAGTGAACTCGCTTGTCTTCGTGCGCCTTCGTGCCCTTCGTGGTTTGCTGTCTCGGACCAGCGGTGGGCACAGCCCACCCTACATCTCCACGAGTAGCTCATCGCCACTCCCGCGCCGGCGGACTCGTCATTTCCATTTTGAGGGTTGGCCCTCGTTTGCCCCATCCGCGATTGACAGGCACTCTGACTCGTGTCGACAACACGTGCTGTGCGAGCGCAGGAAGGGAATCATACGGAGCTTCGTCTCCCTGAGCTGATCACGACCTGACCGGCCGAGCGGTCGTTGACGACGATCGTGAACATGGTGTCTCCCCTGCAGCCTTGGAGGCAGGCTGCCCGGACAGCGGTGAGATTCTCTCCGAATGCAGTGAAGGTGCGCTCCGAGCCGTCCTCCCGAGTATACACGCCATTGGCGTCGGGACCCTGCTGGTTGGTTCCCTTCGTCAGGAAGGACTTGTTGAGGTTGCCTTCGATCATGTACTTCGCGCCCTGATCCGAAGCCATCGTGGGACCGCCCTTGAGAATGCACTTCGCGGTCTTCTCGCAGTCCGCCCGCTTGCCTCGGATGCGGACTTTGACGCCACGCTCGAGGAACTCGATGCTGACTTTCTGCCCAATGGCGGCGATGGCATCGGCCCCGGTGATCTTCTCGAATCCACCTGCCGGTGCTTCCGGGGCTGGCGAGGCGTCGGGTGTCGGCGCCTGAGCCGTCGCCTCCGTCGCGATGGGCTCGCCGGGATGCCGGAGTTCGCCACGGAAAACAAGTCCGTGCTGCCCTTCTTCGGAGGTCACGCTGCCAGGGCGTCCAACCAAGTGCGCCACGCGCATCAGCAGCCTGCTCGGCGTGACGTCCAGCGGCGTGAGCTTGAAGCGGCCGTCTGGTTTGCGATCGAGGACGATCGTGCCGGTCTCCTCAGGCTCCCCGGCGTAGACCCCCCAGACGATGACCCTGCCGGTCTTCACGACGGTCACAGGATCGCCCCGCGTGATCAGCGAGCAGAAAGTCTCCGCAAGTTCACGATTGGGACTCGTGATCCAGGCGTTGTTCTTCTCGATCAGCAAGAACGCATGACGATCCTTCAGCGGACGCTTGAGCTCCGCTTTGCTCTTGGGTATCTTCACCTTTTCTGCCAAGGCTTTCTCCTTTTCCCCGGGTGTCTGAGGCCCACCCCCACCCACCTCCAGGAATATGCGGCGTCAAGTCGACGGCCATTTGCGGAACTGCGCGATGGCCCGAGCATAGTCCCCGCGGATTCATTCCGCGTGTCCTCGCCCAGGCTCTCGGCGATATCCGCGTCGTGCAGGCCGCCGAAGAACCCCCAATGACTAATAGCAAAACTGATAACTAACGATGGAGGAGATTATACCGCCAGAGGCACCGAGAATCCAGGAAAAAGTTGCGACTATGGGGGACTGCGAGGATCGACCCGTTTTTCTGACTTCGCCAGCGCTTGGACCGCGTCATCGCGGCCCCCGCCGTCCTCACGCCGTCGAACCCGCAGCTTCTGTGTTGAGGGCTGGCCTTCACGCACGGATTGAGTGCGTGGAAGTCAAAAGAGCTTCTTCACCTTGGCTCCGAGCCCGAACGTTCGATTGAAACGATACTCGAGACTGGCCTGGAGTTCGTCAGTCACCTGCGGCTGTGCACTGTCGCCATTCTTCGTGATGTAGATGGTGACAGGAGCGGCCTTTGTCCGTTCCTGACAACATTCGAAGACAACTGTGTCACCGGCAGGCGTCGCAGCGATGAGCTTGAATGTCCATGAGCTGAGGAGTTCCTGGGAGTGAGTCCATCCCTTCTCCTTGATGAAACCGCAGACTCCTTCATCCGCCTCCCACAGGTGCAGGCGGGTCTTGATGATTCCCGGATTGCTCTCCAGCACGGTGGGTGACGGGCTTGCTTTCCTGCAACCCCCAATGGAGCTGCACGCCAAGATGCAGACGGCAAACCGTAGCAGACAGTCGCTCTTCATGACTGATTCCCTCAACTGCATACATGCATTATCCGCACAATAGCTCCGAATTGGTGAGCCTTGGGGGATATGTTACAGCACGCATCGGGCTCCTGTACAGGATATAGTCCGGGATTCGCCGTTCGACCTTGCAGACTCGGTCGCTGTCGCCTTTTCACGCAGTCCGTCCTGCATCCTCCGCTGGCACGCTGCAAAGCGGCAAACGCACTTGATTCCGACCGAAGGCGAGCCTGTGGTATAATGCCGATCCATGCAAGTCGGTGACAGGCAATACAGACTGGCTTATGCGTATGCGCTGGCGGCGGTGGTGTTCTGGGGGACGGCCGCATCCGCGTTCAAGATCTCGCTGCGGCACGAGGGCGTGATGCCGTTGCTGCTGTTCGCCTCTATGACCTCCGCGGCGGTCTTCTTCCTCTATCTCCTTGCGTCGGGCAGACTCGGCCTCTTGCGGACCTTTACGAAGAGGGACTGTCTCTGGTCGGCCGGACTGGGACTGCTCAATCCGTTTCTCTACTACCTCGTCATCTTCAAAGCGTACTCGCTGCTGCCGGCCCAGGAGGCCCAGCCGATCAACTTCGTCTGGCCGCTGACGCTCGTGCTGCTCTCGATCCCCCTGCTGGGCCAGCGAATCAAGCTCGCCAGCATCCTCGCGATTCTCATCAGTTTTGGCGGCGTCATCGTCATCGCGACGCATCCGCAGAAGCCTTCGGACCTGCTGGCCTTTCGATTCAGCAATGGGCTCGGCGTCGCGCTGGCCCTCGGCAGTACGATCATCTGGGCGATGTACTGGGTGCTCAACACGAAGGACCGGCGTGACGAGGCCGCTCGCCTGTTCGTCAACTTCCTCTTCGCCTGCGTCTATATCCTCGTTCTCATGCTCCTGCTCGGCGGACTCCAGGTCCGCAGTTGGCAAGGGCTCCTGGGCGGCGTCTACATCGGCTTGTTCGAGATGGGCATCACGTTCCTGCTCTGGCTCAAGGCCCTCAGGAACGCCAAGACCACCGCCCACGTAGTGAACCTGATCTACCTGGTGCCATTTCTCTCGCTGCTCGTGATCGCCCTGGTGCTGGGCGAGGAAATCCGGCCCTCCACCATCGCAGGCCTCATCCTCATCATTTCCGGAATCGTCGCCCAGAAGACCTGGGGGTAGGCGCTGGGCAGAAGAACGATGGAAAGCAGAGGGCCGGGCAACTCCTTCGGCCCGGCCCTCTGGTTGCGTCCTGTGTCCGATTGCGAAAGTGCTATACTTGCGGTGGCACCGCGAATGGCTTGCGGTACAGCCGCGTCAACAGGAGATCCGCCTGCGAATTCCCCACGAACTTCTCCGCCGCCGGATCGAAGGTGAGCATG
>JBDKRX010000107.1:0-4865 GCA_039683175.1 Phycisphaerales bacterium | reverse complement strand
AAGTCCCGACCCGAAACCCGCTTGACCGCGTCGATAACCTGCCGAACGGAGTAGCCTTGGCCGTTGCCGAGGTTGTAGGCCATCTCCACGCATTCTCCGAGCTTGTCCAGCGCCAGCAGGTGGGCCCGGCACAGGTCGTCGATGTGGATATAATCGCGAATGCAGGTGCCGTCGGAGGTGGGGTAGTCTGAGCCATAGACCTTGATATCGGCCCGCTTGCCCATCGCGGCCTGGATGATCAGCGGGATCAGGTGCGATTCCGGGCGGTGGTCCTCGCCGAGCCGACCATCGTTGCCGGCGCCGCAGGCGTTGAAGTAGCGAAGGGCCGCGAACCGCAGCCGGCCGGTCTTGGCCTGGTACTGGCACATCCGCTCGACCGCCAATTTCGATTCCCCGTACGGATTGATCGGCTGCTTCGGCGCGTCCTCGGTGATCGGGATCTTCTCCGGCATCCCGTAGACGGCCGCCGTGCTGCTGAAGACGAACTTCTGTACGCCCGCGGCTTCCATGGCCGAGAGCAGGTTCTGCGTGTTGGAGAGATTGTTGCGGTAGTACTTCAGAGGCTCCTGCACCGATTCGCCCACCTCGATGAAGGCGGCGAAGTGCATTACCGCCTCGATGTTCCGGTCGCGCAGAACCCGCACGAGACCCTGGTAATCGGCCAGATCGCCCGTGATGACCTGGGCGCCTTTGACCGCGGAACGGCGGCCTTTGCTGAAGTTGTCGAACACGACAGGCTCATGACCCTGCGCTCCGAGGAGGGCCGTCATGTTGCTGCCGATATACCCCGCGCCGCCACAAACGAGAACCCGCATGGATTTCCTATTCACGATTTACGATTTGAAACACGCCAAGCACGTTGCGAGGCACACGACCCCTAATCGTAAATCGCAAATCGTCAATCGTCAATGCTGGAGCTTCCGTCCGACGCGTTTGACGATCTCGGCGGCGAGTTGGGGGTCCTGACCGAGGTCGATCCACGCCATCTGGGCCCGCTGTTGCGGCGTTACCTCGAAGACTTGCAGAGTGGACTGGCTGCGGGTGTGCATCAGGTAGGCTTGCGATATGCCGGCGACCTCGTTGCTCGGGAGAGCCAGTCGCTGGACCAGGACGTTGCACTCGAGGTATGGGCCGGAGGCGTCCGCGGCCTCTGTGGTCACCCACAACTCCACCGTTCTGCGGATCGACTGGACGTTGGCCTCGGCGATGTTGTATCCCCCTGCGTTGTCGCATTGCCAGAACTCGAAGAACTGGCCTGCTCGCAGGGGCCGGGTCCTGATTACGCCGTGCTCGGCGTCGAGTTTCTCGATGGCGAAGTGCATGTCCGCCAGGACGTCGTGGGCTGCGTCGATGACCGCAGTGGTTGTGACGCCTTCCGGATACACCACATGAGCCGGCTCAGCGGTCGTATTGGGGGCAGCGCATCCAAGCGACAGCAACGCGCCCGCCAAGGCGACCCACCACAGTATCTCGATCCTTCGATTCATCCCGTTCAACCTTGCGTAGAAGGCCCGTGTACGCCGCTCGACCGTCCATGGGGCAGGCAGCGTCCGTCGCCACTCATTGGGCATTGTACCGACCCCGCTGCTCGGGAGCAACCGTCCGATGCGATTGCGGCAGGACTCGCTTGTAGTGACGCCGTAAGGCGTTATCTTCCATGCATCTGAAGATATGCCCTCACGGGCACACTACAAACCGGTCAGTCGCAGCGCGTTCATGCCCACATGCAATTGGCCCGCCTGATCCAGGAGACAAGACTTGAGACTCGTTACGGCGTGGCGGGTTCCTTCGGGCTCTCGAATGCAAATTCTCCCTTCTCGACGGACCAGTCGGCTCCGAAAAAGCCGACCGCGACGTTCTCGGAGTTCCGCCCGCCTGCCTGACCTGGGCGGGTGACCAGGCAGTCCGGGTAGCGGACGAACGACACGAAGAGCGATACGGGGTAGGTGGCCCTCATGCCGGCCGGTCCGCTGCCGCCGACCACGACGACGGAGGCGACGTCGCTGTCCCGTCGCGGCTGGACGAAGAGGGTCGAGAGGTCGTCGCCGCGGAAATAGCGGTCTCCCACCTGCACTTCGCCCCGGCGGACCTGCACCGGGCCGCCGCCGAGCAGGATGGTCCAGGCGGAATTCGTCACGGCGTTCCCGTAGAGGACCACGGTGCGATCCGGGTATCGCGAGGGCGCGAAAGCGGAGTCCTTGACGATCTCCACGGACCCGTTGCCGCGATACCAGAAGGTCTCAGCGTCGTATCGCGCCTTGGCGATGGACCAGGCGTTCTCTTCGGGCGCCCCCCGGGAGCCGTAGACGAACACAAACCGATGTTTCAACTCGTCCTTGGTCGCGCCATATCGCTGAGGCCCCTTGTTCCTGGGGGATGGTCTCTCGATGGTGCGCCAGCGGTCGTCCTGCCGGGCGAGCCAGAGGCAGCCTGTGTCGGCCGGGTAGGGGATGTCGGCCAGGGTCTGGCCGTCAAGTTCCACCGCGATCGGCTCCTTGACGAGCAGATGTGCGACGTCCAGCCGCAGGATTGCGACGTTGTCCGTGGTCCCTTTGAACAGGCGCTTGTTGGGCCAGAGCCGGATGTGCGCCTTGCTCAGGTCGAGATGGCGGATCTGGCCTTCGATCGCCAGCCAGTGGCAGCGGCTCGAAACGCCCGGATTGGCTGTGACGAATTCGACCTCGCGCACCGCCGACGAGGGCGGCAAGGCATGGCGGGCGAACAGATCGAGCATGAAGGGCCAATCCACGCAGGCGGTCCCGCCGTCGTCGTACTCGTTGCCCCACCAGTGTCCCATGCCGGGCTCCTCGTGGTAGATCCAGTCGTGATGGAATTCCTTGAGGGCCTCGGCCATCGTCCTGGCCTCCTTCGGGGGGACGTTGTCGTCATTTCCGCCGTGCAGGATGTAGACGCCATGCTGTTTCAGATTCGCGGAGAGGGCGACCGTATCGCCGGACTTGCGACAGCGGTCGAGCAGGGCCCCCATCGCGGAGGCGTCTGCGTTTTCGTCCCGGCGGCCGCCATAGGAGGACCGGGAGAGCCAGCCGGCGCTGGGGCCTATCGCGGCGAAGCAATCGGGGTACGTGACGCCCAGGTGCCAGGCGCCGTGTCCGCCCATGGAATGGCCGGTGACGTAGATACGGGATGGGTCGTGTTTCAGAGATTCCTCGGCGATTGCGAGCACCTCCATAGCGTCCATCCGGCCGAAATCCTCCCAGTCGTAACCATAGGGCCGGCGGTTCGTCGGAGCGACGATGTGACACCAGTTCTTCGGCGAGTAGGCACCGGCCTGCCCCTGGGCTTCGACTCCCGCGCCATGGCAGGACAGCAGGATGGCCGGCGTCGGGTCGTCCGGGGAGGTTGGCACGGCGGGCCGCAGGCCGAAATACTGCACGCTGCCGTCGATGTCGCTGACGAATGTGACCTTGCGATGTCGTTCCGGCCGAAGAGCTTCCAGGCTCAGCGGAATGCTGTGACACAACGTGCCATTGGGTCCGCGCAGTTCGAGCGTCCCCTCCACTTGGCCTTCTTGGGTCAGGCCGATGGCTTGAATCTGAAATCCCACCTTGCGAATGGTCAGGGGGATGATGGCCGGGACGGGGGTGGCCTTGTCACTCCATCCGGAGCCTCGCAGCGTGAGCGTGAATCCTGTCGCGGGCTCGCACGTCGCGTTGATGACGACCACGGCTCCCCACGTGTCTGCCGGCTCCCCGACCACCAGGTCCGGCAGCGTGATGTCCTCCCGATGGAGGAACACGGGCACCGGCGGCTCGTAGAGCCGAACTTTGAACGCCCCTCTTCCGGCTCGGAAGAACAGGTGGTTGGTTCCCTCGTGCAAGAGCACGGGCAGGTGCACGTAACCGGCGTTGTAGATATCCCCTCCGCGTGGTTCTCCATTCACATACGACTCGCTCTGGCCGGCGGCGTTGAGGATCAGGACCTTCCGTGTGTCCGAGACCATCGGTGCGTAGAGGTAGGAGCCACGTCCCTCGACAGTCCCGTCGGGACCGAACTCGACGGACTTCCATTGCAGCCGGCCCGATTCATCAACGGGTTTGCCCTCCTCGGGGCAGTACTGTGCCAGGGTTCCATCCACGAGCCTGCTGCGAAGCGGATCGCCGGGGCCACCGGGTCCTCGCGGTCCCCGACCGCCGGGACCTTCGCCTCCAGTCAACAACAGTCCGGACTTCGGCGAGAAGGTGGTTGTTTCTCGACCGGCATTCTGGGTGCTCTGGGCGTATACATTTGGACTGGCGGCTACAAACGAGATTGCCAGACTGCACCAGATGAGGGACGACTTCTGCATCGTTGCTTTCTCCTTCCGTGACGGGTTGCTACAGATCGAGGGGCCCTGCGTCACTACCTTTCGTTACCGCCTTTGCCTTGAGGCACCCTGCGATTGTATCAAGCGTCCCGACCCGGCGAAAGCAACAAAGACGAACCGGCACTCTCCTACCACGGATGTGGACGAGGATGATGCGGATGGCGAGGGAACGGATGGGGTCCCGGCGGAGGGCATGGGACCTCGATCACCTCGATGATCGGTCCTGGAGGATGGTGGAAAACACGCGGATGTGGAGGATACGGTTCGTCGTATGTGGCAACCACGCAGCCGCTCAGACAGAACGTCGCCGCCAGAGCGATGATGGTCAGCAGTGTCTTCTTCATACTCTATTCTCCCGAACCTGTCGGTTTCTATACGTGCCTTCACTGGTATAAGGCAGCGAGGGGGCAGGTAGTAACGCGGTTTGGCGGCCGTGTCTTGAAGGGAGTTTGTTGACGTGATAGCATAGACCCCCGTTCGGCAAGGGCATGGAAAGGCAATGGGGAATCAGGTGTATGAACAGACGCGACTTTCTAAGATT
>JBDKRX010000106.1:0-8273 GCA_039683175.1 Phycisphaerales bacterium | reverse complement strand
CGCCGTCCTGGGGTCGTCTTCGCTCGGCGATGTCCATCGCCGCGACGACCTTGATACTGTTGATCACGGCGCGAGATGTGTCTGCGTCCAGTTCCTTCACGATCCGCAGGGCCCCATCGATCCGCAGCCGGATCGGGTAGGTGGACTGGTCCTTGGGGTCGATCAGGATATCGCTGGCCCGACGGTCAAGCGCGTCGCAGATCGTGGCCTCCGTCAGGCTGAGGATCCGGGTATCCACCCGTTTCGCGTCGCCGTGCCCACAGATCTCGTCGATGCTGCGCCCGGTAGAGTCCAGCAAGTGGAGGGCCGTGTCCTCCTCCTCAGAGCCGAAACGAATCGAACGAACGGCGGTGATCGCGTGCCGGACTTGCCGTTTGAGGATTTCGAGGAACCCTTCCTGCGTCTGGCGGCTCTTTCTGGCTGTGTCGATGAGGAAAAGCGTCAGGAGTAGGAACGGACCGGTGAGCAGGGTGACCACGTTGGCGGCCGTCTTGTACTTTGGGGGCACCAGCGGACTGAAATGCGATCGTTGGACGAGGTACATGCACAGGTACACCCACCCGATCAGGAAGATCAGACGCAGCGGGTTGAATGGCAGATCCACGAGTGACAACATGTCGCCGCACCCGGCGTGGATGCCCCGGGGCGGTGCGAGTCCTATGATCGTGATGGCTTCCAATACCTGCATAGACCCTCTCTGCCTCCGAGAACGAGCGTCGACGATCTTATTGGACATCCTACCAGACGCGGGCGGCGCTGGCAAGCGCAATGCCGCGGGGTACGGCACTCTGTGCCTTGGCGACGCCCCAGGTGACAGACAACTTGTCCACCTCTACGACCTCGGCCCGGCGGACGAGCCAGGCCCCGTTGGACTGCTTGCGCAGGTAGAACTGCATGACGACCAGGGCGTTGGGCTTGTAGCTGCGGGCCCAGACGCTGTCCTTGTCGAACTGGATCAGCAGGGTGAACGTCGCGACGGCCTCGGGCGGCGTGATCTTCACCTCCGAGGCGATTTTGCGGACCTTCTCGATGGCAGGGGGGACCAGCCGGGACCGACAGTGATTAAAGGCCGCCTCCTTGCTCTTGTGATAGGAATCCGCGTAGTCGTCGCTGAGCAGTCGGGCGATCGCGGCGCAATCCTCCTGTTCGGCGGCCTGGATACCCGCTTTGAGGAGTCCGTTGATCTGCTCCCGGTCCGTGGCCACCGCGGCATCCAGGCCCAGAGCCAGCGCCGCGACGCCAAGCGGCAGCAGCCATTGCCACAGGCGTCTCTTCTCCGGCAGGACACTACGGACCGTCAGAACGACGAGCAGGACAATGACCGCCGCTCCCAGCAACGTCCACGGCTGCTCAAAGACATCCCACATATCCAGTCCCTCTCAAATGATCACCGCTGCCGTGACACCACATTGAGGAGGGCATTCTAACGTGACGGCGGATCGAGCACAAGGCCGGTTGTTCGCAGGACTACTGTGTGGGCAAAAAGAATCCGCCCGGCTCCATGTGGGCCGGGCGGAGAACGAAAACAGAGCAGTTGGCGCCGAAGCAGACTACTGTATGGTCTTGCACGGCCACGCTTCCGTCACGAACTGGATGTCCACCAGATCGTCGGCGTCCGGGGCCACAGTGGTATAGCTGAACTTCTGTGGATCGTACATGGCACTCTCGCACCATTCGATGAACTTCTTGCTCTCCCAAGTGTGCATCTCGCCATGGCCGTCGGCATAGCCGATTGTGCTCTTGTCGTTGTGCCACATGGCGAGCGGGTCGCACCAGGTCGATGCGGCATAATTCTTTCTGACGTTTGTCTGCCAGGAGCCGATGTTTTCGCCGCGTGTATCCATCTCCTCGACGAAGATGAGCTGCTGCGCCGGTTTCTTGAGCTGGGTGTAGAGCTTGGCCACGGTATAGTTGCTCCAGGTTTCGCCGTTGGCGCCGCCAGCGATGGAGAACGTCCGGTACGCCGTGGGAATGCTGGCGCTTTCCTTTCGCTTGTCCGCCGGGCAGCGATAGACCTTGATCTCCTCGCCGACGTATTTGTACAGCAGTCCATCTCGGATGGCTTGCTTCTTGACATCCCAGGTGTCGGTATAGTTTGCCCTGTAGACCCAATTCCCTGGATCGGTGTGGCCGCCGACGATCCTGCCGTCATAATCGTCCTTGTACAGGAGCCACCCCAAACCGAGTGTTCTGGTGTTGGCGACGCAATGGACTCGCTGGGCCTGGTCCTTCGCCGCCTGCAGGGCGGGCATCAGAATGGCCATCAGGATGGCTATCACCGCGATGACCACCAGGAGCTCAATCAGGGTAAACGCTTTCCATCTCATTGACTCTGTCCTTTCTGCCTCAAAAACCAACCATATCGCCCCCGACGGCCACCCCCGGCGGAACGCGCCTTCGCAGCGATACGCAATCCCATTCAATTCTATTAGATGCCTTCTTGGGGGCATCTGTTCCCACCTATTTCCGATGACGACCCGCCTCCCGTGGAGCACACCATTCGAGGCAGCGACCCCCTCAGGGCACTGGGCGGCCGTTTCTCGACGATTGCGATGCGTCCGTGACCTTCTGGGGGAAGCCGGTGGCCATGAACCGCAGGTCCTCACCCTGATCTGGCGGGACCGGGAAGAAAAACTCCTGTTTACGGGACATTTCCATGCTGCTCTCATCCACCCAGCGATGGATCTCCGCATGTCCATCGGCGTAGCCGAGCGTGCCTCTTGCCCGACTGTGCCAGATGGCCAGCGGATCCACCCAGGTTGTCCCATAGGGGTTCAGGACCCACGAGCCTCGATTCCAGCCTCTCGGATCGGCCTCCTCCACAAAAACGTACTTATTTGCGGGCTGGAGGATCTCAGAGTATCTCTCGGCCTGCACATAGGCATCCTGCCACCCCTCGCCATTGGCGCCCGCCGCAACGGAGTAGCTACAGTAGGCTATCTGGCCTGGGATCAGCTTTCTCTGGTCGGCAGGACACCTGTAGAGCCCCACATCACTGCCCGCATAGCGGTATAAAACGCCCTGACGGATGCCCTCCTTCTGCCGTTCGAGCATGGACCCGGCCCCTGTGGGCCTCTGGATCCAGTCATAGGGATACTTGCCCACCTGCCCGCCGGCGATGCGATCGTCGTTGTCGTCCTTGTACAGCAGCCAGGCAAACGAGAGGGTCCTGAGATTTTGCGTACAAACAGTACCCTGGGCTTGGTTTCTCACTCGCACGAGCGCAGGAACCGACACTGCCATCAACAGAGAAATGACGCCTACGACGACCAACACCTCAAGAAGTGTCAGCCCCTTTCTTGCCATCGGTATCCTCCCAATGGACCAATGCAGGCTGGCAAATTCACTCAGCGAAGACACATAACCCGACAGAATCGAATATACCGGGCTTCAACGCCGCTGTCAACAGTTTTCGGACGAAATCTCAGTTTCGCAGTGCCTGAAAGGGCGCCGGCTGTCGGCCGCGGCGCTGGATGAACTTGGCCGACGAGTGCTTGGTCGTCACCTTCATGACGGGAGCCGAGCCGAGCAGGCCGCCGAAATGGACGATGCCCCCCGGCTTGGCGCCGGGCACTGGGACGATGCGAACGCTGGTTGTCTTGTTGTTCGCGACCCCGATGGACAGCTCGTCCGCAATGATCGAGGAGATGATCTCCGGGGCAGTGTCGCCTGGGACGGCGAACATGTCCAAGCCGACCGAGCAGACGCTGGTCAGGGCTTCGAGCTTGTCCAGGCTCAGGGTGCCCGAACGGACGGCGCGGATCATACCGGCATCCTCGCTGACCGGGATGAACGTGCCGGAAAGGCCGCCGACGTTGCCCGAGGCCATGGCGCCGCCCTTTTTGACCGCGTCGATCAGCAGTGCCAGCGCTGCGGTCGAGCCGGGGCAGCCCATCCGGCCGACGCCCATCGCCTCGATGATCTCAGCCACCGAGTCGCCTGTGACCGTGGTCGGGGCCAGAGAGATGTCCACGATGCCGAAATCGACCTTCATCAGGCCCGCCAGTTCCCGGCCGATGAGTTCGCCCGCCCGGGTGATCTTGAAGACGGTCCGCTTGATGACCTCGGAGAGCTGGGTGAGGTCGCAATCTGGGTTTTGGGCAACCACATTGCGAACCACGCCCGGACCGGAGATGCCGATGTTGAGCGAGTAATCGGGCTCGCCGATGCCGTGGTGGGCCCCGGCCATGAAGGGGCTGTCCTCCGGGACGTTGGCGAACACGGCGAGCTTGGCGCAGCCGATCCCTTTCTCCGAGCGGTGGGCCAGATCGCTGATGACGTGCCCGACCTTTACCACAGCATTCATGTTAATTCCGGCCAGGGTCGAGGCCAGGTTCAGGAACCCGCAGACTCGGTCCGTCTCGGACAGGGCCTCGGGGATCGACTCGATGAGGTTCTCCTCGGCGGCCGTCGCGCCCTTCTGGACCATCGCGCCGAAGCCGCCCAGGAAGTCGATATCCGCTTTCTTGACGGCGCCGTCGAGGGCCTTGGCGAGCTTGACCGCCGTGATTGTCTTACGGGGCAGCGGCTCCAGCAGCAGGGACGCCGGAGTGATGGAGATCCGCCGGTTCGTGATCGGGATGCCGTACTTCTGCTCCAGCGCGTCGGCGCAGTGGTTGAGCAACTGGCCCTTCTCGACGATCCTCGCCTGGGCCTGCTTGATGAGCCAGTCCAGGCTGCGGTCGACGCAGTCCTTCAGGTTGATGCCGAGCGTGACGGTGCGGATATCGAAGTGATGATCCAGCGTCATGCGAACGGTTTCGAAGACTTCCTCCACGGATATACGCATGCTGTAGACTCCTGACTCTTTGAACGCGACGTGGGAGGTTTGATTCTTGATGTGTGATTTTTGAAGTAAGAGCTGTCGCCGGATCGCGCGAGCCGTCTTACTTCAAACATCAAACTTCACACTTCAAACTTCCTACACTCTGTGCATTGCCTTGAAGATGCTCTCGTCCTGGATGGTGATCTTGAGGGCCATCTGCCGGCCGACATGGTCGAGCTGCTTCTTGATCTGGCCCATGTCGAGGGTGGCTTGCCCGATATCGGCCGCCATCGTCATGACGAAGTAGTCTTCCATGATTTTCTGGTTGACGTCCACGATGTTGATGTTGGCCCTGGCCATCGTGGTGGCCAGCCTGGCGATGATGCCGACCCGGTCCTTGCCGGTGACGGTCACGATACAGATCTGGCTTGCATTCTGCTCTGGCATAGAAAACCCTTTGGTATTGTTGATGGATGATTGTTGATGGATGATTTGAAACAGGGACAATCCAACATCAAAAATCACACATTTCTATCGTCACGGTTCAGTCGCGTCTGCAATGCGACGATCTTCTTATGATCGGTCATGTCGGGCTTCAGCGGGGTCACGGTGATGTAGCCTTCAGCCAGCGTCGTTGTGTCGGCGGGCTCCTTCTCCTCGCGATGCGCCCCGCCAGCCAGGAGGTATGTCGCTTCGTCGCCGGCGTTGCCGTGCGGGACGTAGTACTCGTGGAAGCCCGACGTGGCCTGGGGCACGACGCGGACGCCGCGAGGCCGCCCGAGAGACAACCGCGGGATGTTGATGTTCATTACGTCGCCGACGTGCAGGGGCAGCAGTCCCTTGAGCGCCGCGATCCCCTGTCCGGCCGCCTGGTTGAAGTCGGTCTCCTTCTCCGCGGCCACGCTGATCGCCGCTGAGGGGATTCGCAGGAAGGCCGCTTCCATGGCCGCCGCCACGGTTCCCGAGTAGTAGACGTTGATGCCCACGTTGGCCCCGCAGTTGATCCCGGCGACCACCAGGTCGAAGGGTTCGTCCACGAGCTGCATGACAGCCAGCTTCACGCAGTCGGCGGGGGAGCCCCGGATGCCGAAGCCGGTGAACAAGCCGTCGATGGTCACTTTCGTGCATGCCAGGGGTTCGGCGAACGTAATGCTGTGACTGGCGCCGGACCAGCAGTCCATGGGGGCCACAACCGTCACGTCGCCGATCTCGACGAGTCTCTTGTAGAGGGCCGCCAGGCCGGGGGCGAAGATTCCGTCGTCATTGGTCAGTAGTATTCGCATCGCTGCATCGATTCCAGTCCGCACCCGCGCAACGCGAGCAGCCGGTTCATTCGATCGTCCGTGAAAGATGTTGTCGGAAGGACGCCACCTGTCATCGTCATCACACCACGCGACGTATTGTAGCGGGCCCGCCGGCCGGCGTCAATTCGCACAGGCTATTGAGGTTCGCAAGTCCAGGAGGTAGCATTCGTTTCCAGGCGGCAGAGGGGATGTCGTGAACCGTGATCGAGATGAAGAGGAGACAGGCCGATGGAGAAGTACACGCCGGACAAGGGGTTTCGAGTGATGAGTCGCGAGGAGGTTCGGCGGGTGGATGCCTGGGCGATCCAGGAAATCGGCATACCCGGCGTCGTGCTCATGGAGAACGCCGGACGCAGTTGTGCCGAACTGGCGATGCAGAAGCTCGCGGTTGTGGCCGATCCCAGGGTCTGCATCCTCTGCGGCGTCGGCAACAATGGCGGCGACGGCTACGTCATCGCCCGCCATCTGCTCAATGCGGGCCTTTCGACGCGAGTCGTTCTCTGCGGCGACCCATCGAAGGTCCAGGGCGACGCCCGAATCAACCTGGACATCCTCGAACGGCTCGGGCATAGCGTGGAGTGCGTGAATCCGAGCGGCGGGGATGCGGTCGCCCGGGTCCAGGCGCTCGGGCGCGATGCGAGTCTGGTCGTCGATGCCTTGTTTGGCACGGGGCTGCGAGGAGAGCTCCGCCCCGAGTATCGGGCAATCGTCGAGGCCATCAACGCTCTTGGGCGGCCGATTCTGGCGGTGGATATCCCCTCCGGCCTCGATTGCGATACGGGCGAGCCACTCGGGGCTGCGATCCGGGCTGCCTATACCGTGACTTTTGTAGCTGTCAAGAAGGGTTTCCTCGCCTCGGGCGACGCCGCGGACTACACAGGCGAACTCCATGTGGCCTCCATTGGAGTCGAGCCCCCGGCATGATAGAATCAAGGCTGCCACGCGTGCCGTACTTTCCGCACGGCAATCATGGCAGCCTTGGATGTTGTCGCCCGCGGCTGTCCGCGGGATATCGTCATGGCTTAGAACGCGCCGGCCTTGTCCACCATGTTGGCGTAGCCGGTGAAGGAGAGGAACCGGTCATAGTTGTAGATCGGGACGCACAGAGACTCGGCCTGCCGGCGGATCTGCTGGTATCGATCGTTTGCCTGCCGGGCGGCGTTGTACCTGTCCATCGCCATCGGGTCCTGCGTTTGCTGGTCGAGCGTCGGCTCAGGGGGGACCTGCGGTTCCGTCCCGAGGATCACATAGTCCGTGTCCGCCGTGACCTGTTGTGCGATCGTGCTGCCCCATTTCTCGATCAACCCCGCGATCTTGCGTACGCCGTCGTAGTCGGTCTCCCCATTGCGGTCGAGGTCGAACTCGCCGGCGACGACAAACTGATTCTTGCGGTCGGCGTCCCAGATGAGATTCGCGACGGAATCGCCTTCGTGGATCGGGTTCTTGCGCTCGGAGACCAGAATCCGCGCGGTGGCCACCCGCCGATCAATGGCCAGCACCTCGACCTGGGCCTTGGGCGTGCCGTCGCGGGGGATGCCCGCGGCCTTGTCGTACACCGAGAACGTCAGGCCTCGGTAGACATGGTCTTCCGATCCGAGATTGATGTGAATGATGCTGGCGGGCTCGTCTACCAGGATGACTTGGCCGTCGGGCTTGAAGGCGGTCGTCTCCTGGTCCGGGGCCGGCTTGATTTCCTTGACCGCCGCCAGGGCGCCCACGAGCCGGCCTTGAGCGACGTTCAACTCCGCCTGCGTCCTGAGCAGGTCTTGCCTCAATTGCGTGGACTCGGTCCGCGTGTTTTCGAGCTGATCGAGCAGGGTCTTGGCCCGCTCGTCGGAGTTCTGTTGCACGAGGACCCGTAGGTCATTGTAGTCGGTCTTGACCTGCTGGACCTGCTGGTAGTACTCGTTGACCTTGGCGGTCAGGCCCTGCTCGGTCTCCTGCATGGTCTTGATCGCGTCGTCGAACCGCCCCCGAAGGGTTGTCAACTGCTCCTCCGTGGCGTCTCGCTGGCCGGTGGTCTGCTCGAGCTTGGTCAGCAACTCGTCGATGAGATCGGTCAAGGCCACCCGAACCGGTTTGACCTCGTTCGGGTCCACGGGATTGTTGGGATCGACCGCGTTGGGATCCACTGACGCCTGTGGAGTCGGCAGGGTGATGAAGCTCCTCGCCCGTTCCAGCAACGGTTCGATGAGTCTGGCCGT
>JBDKRX010000105.1:0-36950 GCA_039683175.1 Phycisphaerales bacterium | reverse complement strand
TCCAGGCGGGCAGGCCGCCCGGGGTAACCCACATGGTCTTCAGATCGACGCCGTGCTGATCGGACGCGTCCAGGCCGGAACCATCGATGGTCCGGATCGCAGGCGAGGTGGGCTGCTGACTGGAGGCGGTGGCCGTCAGGCCGGTGATCGGATAGGCATACACCTCCGTGGTGAAACTCCAGACCTCGCCTTTGAAGATCGTATTGTCCGGCGCCGCGTTCACTTCATCGACGCGCCAGTAGTAGACCTGTCCGAATTCGAGACGGCCGGCATCGAATGCCGTATCGCTCTGTCCTTCGCCGACCAGCACGCCTATCGGGTTGTCCCTGCTGGCGTTCTCCACGTCGGCCAGGACGGTCCCGAGGTACACGTCGTGCGTGGCAGCCCATTCGCTGGGCGTCCAACTCAGGACGACCTCGCGAATCACGTCCGTCGCCTCGTCCTCGGGGCTCGGGTCCACCGCCAACTCGGCGTTGGGCCCCCTGCCGGCCATGGCGTCCTGGAGTTCGGCATCGCTCAGCGCATGGTCATAAACCCGCCAGTCATCCATCGCGCCGAGATAGTAGAGCCCGAGACTGGGCGAGTCGGCCCCGATCCGGAACTGCGAGGTTGAGACGCCGACGGAGACGGTCACCGCATCCGAATCCACCAGCACGCCGTTGTGATACTCCTTGAAGAGGTCCCCCGCGTCATCGAAGACCCAGGCAAGGTGCACCCACGTGCCCGCCGGCACGGTTGCGCCGCCGCTGTCTCTGGCGAGGGTCCGCGCGGTGGCGCTGCAGATATCCATCTCCATGTAGTCGTTATAGATGCTGCAAGTGAACCCGCCGCCGGCGGCGTTCGCCACCTGTCGGTTGCTGCACAGCTTCCTGTCGCCCCCGGCCGTCTTATTGATCCACCCGCAGACCGTCATGCCGCCAGTGACGCTCGTGTCGATATCCAGGAGATTGCACATAACATAATCGTCGGTCCCATCGAATTGCAGGGCGCCGCTGTACTGCCCGGTCGTCCAGACAGGGTTGCCATTGATGGTGCCGTCGTGCCCGTTCTCCGAGGAGTCCGCCGCGGCGATTCCCACGCCCTCGTCAAACTTCCACCAGCCGGCCAGTTCGGCGCTCGCCGTCTGGATCAGGCTGAGCACGAACACACAGCAGATCAGGTAAGTTACTCTTCTACTCATGATTCTCCTCACTGAAACTGAACTCAACATTGCCGTACACAACGCGCATGAAGACACTTGGTTTCCCTCTGACCGCAAATCCGTTTCCTCCGCCAGCGCATGGATAGGACTGTCAGAATATGACTCGAGAAGGACTCGGCGTGACCGATATATCTTCCGCAGCCGACCCGAGACTGTCGGCTGACCCAAGCTCCTCCTTTGCTGGTGAACTACACATGGCACAATGCCAAGACGCCGCTCATTGCACCTTGGATGCTGTTCTCCTTATACCAGTTTCATCCGCGCACCACAATCAGAATCCGACATCGTGATGAACCGCGGACAGGGAAGGAGACTGGACGCGCTGTGCATTCGCACATTCGGTCCTCGGCGTGAGTCAATATCCTACCCTACCCCAGATCGCCTCCTGCATCTTCCGCAGATCGGCGAGTCCTTCGTCGGTCGTGGGCGTGTAGCCGTACGGCGGGTTGGCCTGCTTTCCGGCCTCAATTGTCTCTTTGGCCCGGTATTTCCAGTAGTCGCTATGGCCGTCGGCGAAGGCGACATTCGTACCGTCACCATGCCGGACGAACGGCGGGTCCCACCATCTGGCCGTAAGGTAATAGCATGCGTAGCTGTCCGGACTGATCCGGCCCTCGTCCAGAAAGACGATCCGATACGCCGGCGCCGGGACCGTGATTTCCGACCGTTTCTTGACCATCAGCACCGTCCTGCCGACCCGCACCCCCTTGGTACCGACGTACGTTCCCGGGGCGTCGAAGCAGCCGTTCATCCCGTAGCCCGTCGAGTACGTCCTCATCTCGCCGCGAACGCCGGTCGGGCAGCGGTAGACCTTCTCCGCCTTGCAGCATGGGAACAGGGCGCCGACGCGGATGGCTTCGACCTGGATATCGTGCGGCCGTTTCTCTCCTGTTTGGTAGCCGGAGGCACAGTCATTGCCCACCCAGAAGGGCTCGCCCTGGTGAGGGCCGCTGGTGGGCGCTGCAGCCGTTGGAAGGCCCGTCGGGTCCCAACAGGCCTCGCCGTTGACGATCCGGTCGTCATTCTCATCGGCGTACATCATCCAGCCGAGCGTGAGGGTCTTGAGATGGCTCAGGCAGACCGCACGCCGGCCTTGCTCCCGGGCCCGGTTCAGCGCGGGCATGAGGACAGACATCAGGATCGCGATGATCGCGATGACCACCAGAAGCTCAATCAGAGTGAACCCCTCATTCCGTCCCTGGGGGATTCGTTCTCGCGTTGCAGCCAATCCGCCGTTCCACCGTTGCCTGCTCATGATGAAGCTCCTTCCGATGCAAGGTCAGGAAACTCTCTTCATGCACATCGCCTGCGAATCCACATTCCCATTGTAGAACCAGGACTTCGAGATGACAAAAGAGAAATCCACGAAACGCCATACATACGGGGTCGTCCCCTCCCTCTTCCCGGTCGGGTCCGGATCGCAGGGTCGAAGACTTGACGGAGCACCTGTCACGACGTAGACTTCTATCGGTTGTAGTCGCCTGGATGTCCGTGGCGCTTACGCGGCATGAGCCGAGGCCGGCCTCCATGGGGCACGCCGGGCATAAGAAAGGAAGAATCGAGATGAAAAGAGAGATGTTCCGTTCGACCGGGGTTCTTGCAGCAGTTTCCTTGCTCGTCCTGCTGACGGCCTGTACCGTCCACGCCGCGGAAGCGGCGCAGCCGCCCCTGAACCAACCTCCCGAGGGCTTCACGGCCCTGTTCAACGGAAAGGACCTGACCGGCTGGAAGGGATTGCTCAAAGGCCCTTACGACAATCCCGCCAAGCGGGCGACGCTGGCCCCGAACGAGTTGCAGGAACTGCAGAAGGAGGCCGACGAGGATATGCGGGCCCACTGGAGAGTGGTCGATGGCGTCTTGACCTTCGACGGGAAGGGCCGCAGCCTCTGCACCGGCAAGGACTACGGCGACTTCGAGATGTTCGTGGACTGGAAAATCGAGAAGGGTGGCGACAGCGGCATCTACCTGCGAGGCTCGCCGCAGGTCCAGATCTGGGACACCGCCCTGAAGGCCGTCGGCGCCCAGGTCGGCTCGGGCGGTCTCTATAATAACCAGAAAAACGCCAGCAAGCCGACCAAGGTCGCAGACAAACCCGTCGGCGAATGGAACACTTTCCGGATCGGCATGATCGGCGATCGAGTCACCGTGACCCTCAACGGTGAGATCGTCGTCGACAACGTCATCATGGAGAACTACTGGGAGCGCGACAAGCCGATCTACCCGACGGGCCAGATCGAACTGCAAAATCACGGCAACTTCCTCTATTTCCGAAATATCTACATCCGCGAGCTTCCCCGCGAGAAGGGGACAAATAAGCTCACCGCCCAGGAACAAAGCGAGGGCTTCACTCAACTGTTCAACGGGACCGATTTGACCGGCTGGGTCGGCGGTCCCCAGGGCTACCTCATCCGGGACGGCCTGCTCCTCATCGATCCCTCGCAAGGCGGCGGCGGGAACCTCTTCACGGAGAAGGAGTACGGGGATTTCGTGTTCCGATTCGAGTTCCGCCTTTCCCCCGGCGCCAACAATGGCGTGGGGATTCGGGCCCCTCTGACCGGCAATCCGGCTTACGATGGGATGGAGATTCAGATCCTCGACGACGTCTCACCGCGATATCGGGGCTGGCTGAAGGACTACCAGCATCACGGCTCCATCTACGGCGTGGTCCCCGCCAAGACCGGCTGCCTCAAGCCGTGGGGATTGTGGAATTCCGAGGAAATCACCGCCAAGGGCAAGCAGATCACGGTGAAAGTCAATGGCGAAACCATCGTGGATGCGGACATCGAAAAGGCGAGCACGCCGAAGACGCTCGACGGCGGCGAGCACCCTGGACTCAAGCGAGCTAGTGGTCACATCGGCTTCTGCGGTCACGGCGACTACCTCGAAATCCGCAATATCCGCGTCAAGTCGCTCGACGGACAGCAGTAGAATCCTATCAGCAAAATCCTTAATCAACAAATCATGAGGTCACCGCCGGTCCCACTCGTTCAGTGGGGCTGGCTTTTTTTACCTCCGCGTTTTGGGCGAATTCGTATTATCCGCACCAATTACTCCGACCCGCGTATATCATTCAGAAAACAAGCTGTTGACAGACTGTAGCACCAAAGCAGACAGGCGTTTCATTCGAACCGGGGGGTACGATGATGAGACTCTTGTACGCACGTTCCTTGGTGGCCGTTGCGATTTGCCTTTTTGCGTCGGGCCGGACGGCGAGCGCGGCCGATGACGCCCCGATGGAACGACTTCTCGACGCGATTGCCCGCGTTGAGAGCCGCCGCGATCCCAACGCCGTGGGTGATGGCGGCAGGGCGCTCGGAGTGTATCAAATCCACCGCCGCTACTGGCAGGACGGCACGCGCGTCCTGGGCGTGGATTGGAAGTACCAGGAAGCCCAGGACCCGGAAAAGGCCAGACAGGTCGTTCGGGCCTACCTGGGCTATTATGGCCGAGGCAAGAGCCTCCTCGACATGGCCAGAATCCACAATGGCGGTCCCCAAGGCCATCGGATGAAAGCCACCCAGGAATACGCCAGCAAAATCGCGGTGATTCTGGACGGCAATAGCACTCCCCGAGCCAGCGGGACCGACTTGTGACTCACTTGCGCCCGGCTATATCGACAACATTCGGCGTCTGCAAACGAGCGACCGTCTCCTGAGCGAGGGCCTCGTATTCCCGGGCGCCCTTGCTGTCCGGAGCGAAGGTCAGGATCGTCTGGCCCTGGCTTGGCGCCTCGGCCAGCGCCACCGATTTGTGAATGACCGTGGTGAAGACCAGCGCGCCGAACAGGCCGCGAAGCCCCTTCTCGATCCGCTGGCTCAGCGAGGTCCTGTCCTCCACGAAAGTCAGCACGACCCCCAGGGGATTCACGAGACAGGGATAGAAGCGGGCGCGGATGTGCTGGATTGTTTCGAGCAACCGCTTGAGACCGTCAAGGGCGTAAAAATGGGCCTGGACGGGGATGATGACGCCCATGCTGGCCACCAGCGCATTGAGCATGAGCAACCCCAGCGAGGGAGAGCAGTCGATCACGCAGATCTCGTAGTCGCGAGAAACCGCTCGCAACTGCTCGCCCAGGATCAGTTCCTTCCCAGGTAGGTTGCGAAGCGACAGTTCCCCCCCTGCCAGCAGGATGTTGCTGGGCAGCAGGTGGAGCCGGCTCTCTCGGGTGCCCACCGCGACCTCGGAAATCGGGAGGTAATCCGCCACCACGTGGTAGACGCTCTTGGCGAAGCTGTTCGGGTCGTAGCCCAATCCCAGGGTGGTATGGCCCTGTGGGTCAAAATCGACGAGCAGCACGCGGTGCCCGAGCTTGGCCAGGGCAGCCGCCAAGTTGATGGCCGTCGTGGTCTTGCCGCAGCCCCCCTTCTGGTTCGCTACTGCTACGATCTGCATTCAGCCTACACGACCCCGTTGTTGCGATGTCACCCGTTCAGGTTTCGCTGAATTCACATACCAACCTTCAGGATATCTGTTCATTTTACCAGGATGCGGCCGTCAGCCACAAGAAGAAACAGGTAGGCCTCGTCAGCGAGAGTCAGCCGGCATATGCTACGAAGCAGCAAGTCGGAGATCCGGCCGCACGAGGCCAAGTTCGCAATCCGATGAACGGAGTCGGAGCACGCAGTGTGAGTTGTTCCGCAGCCGCAGGCTGCTTCTGTGCTCTACTCGGAGGCCGATTCGATACGTTGCAGTTCGAGCGTCGGATCCGCCTCCGTGAAGAACCCGCCGCCGCGGACGATCAGGTTGAAGTCCACGAACAGGTTCATACCGACAATCCCGTCGAGCGTGCCGCCCTCGGGCGACGAGATGTCCAGGAAAACGACCGGGACCTGCGTGGCGCGGAACCACCCGCCCAAGGCCGGGATTTCCAGCGAATCGACGTAGTAGCCGGGGGCCATGGTCACCTCGCCCGTGACGCCTTCGATCTCGACCTCGAACTCAGGGGCCGCCGGGTCCAGTTGCAGCCTTGCCGCGATCCGTGACCCAACCACCGAGACCTGGGCGCCGGTGTCCAGCATGAAGCGGCTTTTGTCGATCGCGCTCTTGTCGCCCTCGTAGAGATCGACGCTGTGTACGAAGAAGAGGCTCTGAGAGGAGTTGCCCATGATCACCGACGGGCTGGCAGGCGGGAAGTCGGAGCCAAAGCTGCCTCCAAGGATGTCTTCGAGATCACCCAAACCGCCGCCAAGGTCCAGGGTGGGCACGTACTGAACACTGACGCCCCCGAGGGGACGCAGTTCCAGCGGGATGACATTGGTGTAGCTCGGGGCCTCCGGGTCGCCCGCTTCATACAGCGCAATCTCGGGTCCGGTGAACGTCTTGCCGTCTCGCTCGACGGTCGTCGGGCGGTCGTTGCGGATCTCGGTGGTGTAGTAGACGCTCAGGGGTGTTCCGATCGCCGTGGGGAGATCAGGGAGGTCCCCCGGGTCCTGGCCAGCCACGATGGCCACGTTGCTTTGGCCCATCATCCCGGATTGGTCGAGCACGAGGGTATCGGCCGCGATAACGTCGAGGCCGTCGATGAAGACCGCCAAAGGATAGGTCACTGAGACGACCACCGAACCGGTGACGCCGCTGACGATTGTCTCGCTGGACGAGACCAAGCCCTTGTAGACCCCCGCCCGCGTGGCGTCGGCGTAACCCATCACATGCGCGCTGGCGCCTGTGTCAAAGAGACCGATAATATAGTCCGTCTGTGGCTTCACGCCGGTGGGGTAGCTTCCCGTGATCGATGTCTCCACCTCGGCCTCCAGTTCCAGGTCGGCTGCCCGTGCCTTGGTAACGGAGACCGCGATCCAGGGCACGAAACCGTCCACGGGCGGCGACTCCACGAGCATTTCCTCGCCAACTGCCGCAGCGGATATTCTGCTCTTCGTGAGGGCACTATCGCCGGCTGACTTCTTCGTCCGGGCCGGCAAGGGCTTGTCCTGGGGGTAGCGAATGCCTTTGATCCGCCTGCCGGCGCCCGCCTGCCAATCCACGTCCTTGCGCTGCCAGTTCCCGGTGGCAGCCTGGACAGGCAACGCGAGAACGAGCGAGACAGCCAGAACCGCCGGGAAACGCACCATAGCCTTTGTCAGACCCATCGTCTTCATTCGTCTATCCTTTCTGATCTACGCCCCATTATAGCATATCCTCGACCCATCCCCGGGCAAAATGCGGGCGCATCGTGCTCTCTACCTGTTCAGTGCCATCGATGGCTCCGAGCGCAACGGTTTTTGCCTCGGAATGCAAACGGGGCTTGACGTATCCGCGCCGGGTGCTAATATATGATCGAATTGTCGCAAGTGAGTCCCCGTAGCTCAATTGGATAGAGTGTCAGCCTCCGGAGCTGAAGGTTGCGCGTTCGAGCCGCGCCGGGGACAGTTTTTCCATTCCTCCTGCCCTCTCACTGCCATTGTGTTGTGCCCCTCTATCCGACCGCCTGGAAATGTGATAGGCTCTCGGGCGATGATTGCGATTCGGGCCATGACCATGGGCGATGTGCCACTGGGGCTAACGCTGACCCGGCAGGCAGGCTGGAACCAGTTGGAGGCGGACTGGCTGCGATTCCTGGATATGCAACCACAGGGGTGCTTCGTCGCCGAACTGGACGAGAGGCCCGTCGGAACGACCGTGACCTGCATCCTCGGCCCGGTCGCCTGGATTGCGATGGTCCTCGTGGACGTGAGCGCCAGGCGAAAGGGTGTCGCGACGGCCCTCCTGAAGCACGCTATCGATTTCCTCGATGGACAGGGAGTCAAGACTGTCCGCCTGGACGCCACCGCCGCCGGCCGGCCGGTCTATGAGAAGCTGGGGTTCGTTCCGGAATACCTGCTCACCCGCTACATGGGGATCGCTCCGCAACGTGTCGCACAGCCCGACGCAGCGCGAGCCGCCCCAGGCCGATTCGCGGAGATCTTCGCGTTCGACCGGCGAATCACGGCCACCCCACGGGAGAAGATGCTGGCCCGTCTTTTCGCTGAATCGCCTCATGGGGTCCACATTCTGCCAATAGGCGGACGGCTGGAAGGATATATCAGCACGCGCAGCGGCGCCAATGCGACCCAGATCGGCCCGTGCATCGCGACCCCCCGCGCGGGCGAGACACTGTTGGCCGACGCCCTGGGTCGCTGTGCCGGCCGATCTGTGTTCATCGACGTCCCCCAGGACAACACTCATGCAATCGCCACTGTCCAAACCGCCGGTCTGACGGCCCAGCGGGATTTCACAAGAATGTGCCGGGGTGAGCGAGTCCACGACCAGCCCCAGGCTATCTGGGCCAGCTCCGGGCCCGAGAAGGGCTGACTGGCGGCGCGTCCCCTTTCCACGGCCGTTTGACACCGGGACGCTCTGTGCGTATCATGTGCCCGAATCGAATGACACGATGCCGCACTGAAGGGCTTTCGATGAGATTCTTCCTGGATATTGCGTACTTTCTGACGGCGGTGGCCGTCAGTCCGATCCTGGTCTACCGGGTCATCCGGCACAACCGCTATCGCACCGGCTGGGCCCAGCGATTCGGCAAGGTGAGCCGCAAGGACCCTCGCAAGAGGTGCATCTGGCTTCACGCGGTCAGCATGGGCGAGGTCAACGCCGCCAAGACGCTCGTCGCCGAGATCGAGAGGCAGTTCGCCGACTGCGAGATCGTCATCAGCACGACCACCGACACAGGCTACGCCCAGGCGGACAAGGTCTTCGGCCGCAAGTGGCAAGTGTTCTACTTCCCGTTCGACGTCTCCTGGATCATCCGGCGGGCCTTCAACCGCCTGAACCCCTCCATCTGCCTGCTCATGGAGCTCGAAGTCTGGCCCAACTTCATCTTCACCGCCCACGAGCGGCACATCCCGGTCGTCGTCCTCAACGGCCGGATCAGCGACAGGAGCTTCTCGCGATACCGTCGGATCAAGTGCGTAACCCGCACCTTCTTCAGCAGGATCGACCGCGTCCTGGCCCAGACCGAGCAGTACGCCGAGCGGTTCCGCGAGTTGGGCTGCCCCGCGGAACGGGTGCTTGTCACCAGCTCCCTGAAGTATGACACGGCCCAGGTCGCCGACCGCGTCGAGGGCGACGAAGCCCTCGCTCAGCAGTTGAATCTCGGCGGCGCAAAACTCTGGGTCGCAGGCGGCACAGGCAACGATGAGGAGAAGATCGTCCTGGATGTCTACAAGTCCCTCATCCAGGAATCGGCGTTCGGCGGTCTTCGCTTAGCCATCGTGCCGCGAAAACCCGAGCGATTCGACGAAGTCGCGCAATTGGTCGAGCAGATGGGCTTTTCCCTGGTCCGTTACAGCCGGCTCAAGGGCACATCGACCAAGGCCCCCGACGACGCCAGAGCCATCATCCTCGGCGACACGATGGGCGACCTGCGGAAGTTCTACTCGCTGGCCGAGATCATCTTCGTGGGCCGCACGCTCGTCCCGATGGGCGGCTCGGACATGATGGAGGCCGCGGCTCTGGGCAGATGCACGCTATTCGGTCCCCACGCGTTCAACTTTCGCCATACGGTGGAGGTCCTGCTCGAAGGCCGAGGCGCGATCGAGGTGAAAAACGGCGACGACCTGCTGGCGACGATGAGAAAGTGCCTCTCCGATCCCGCCTACGCCAAGGCTGTCGCAGAGGCCGGGCAGGAGATCATCCGCCAAAACCAGGGGGCGACCGCCAGGACCATGGAGGTCCTTCGCAGCCTGCTCCGGGGAACCCACGACAATGACACAAAATGACCATCAGATCGAGGGCTCTCCTGAACTGGAACGTCGCTACGACGTGGACTGGCTCAGAGTCTTCGGCATGATGGCGGTGTTCCTGTTTCACTGCGGACGCTTCTTCGACACGGAGGGCTGGCACGTCAAGAGTGCCAGGACCAGCGAGGTGGTCTCGTTCCTTACGCTTATCCTCGCCGTGCAATGGCTGATGCCGCTGTTCTTCGTGCTCTCGGGGATCGGGGCGTATCATTCCCTCGCGGCGCAGAACTGGCGGAGGTATCTCATCTCGCGCATCAAGCGGCTGGCCGTACCGCTGCTGTTCGGGATCTTCGTGGTCATCGCCCCCTACCAGATCTACCTAGAGCGGGTTAGCCACAGCCAATACTCCGGCTCGTTTTGGAGCTTCTACCCCCACTATTTCGAAGGATGGTACGGAATCCAGGAGGGCGGCAATTTCGCCTGGATGGGCGTGCATTTGTGGTACCTGGAGGTCCTGTTCGTCTTCTCCGTGATCGCGCTGCCGCTGTTCCTGGCCCTGCGGTCTCGCCCGGGCAGCCGGATGGTAGGAGCCCTGTCCAACACGATGAAAGTCCCCGGCACGATTTTCCTGTTGGCGATTCCCATTGCGCTCATGGAGTTCCTCGCCAATTCGCCCGCCCTCAAGAGCGTCCTGCACGGTCTCTTCAACCAGCGAGGGTTCGGCGGCTGGAGTCTCCTGCCCTACCTCGCGATCTTCATTCTCGGCTTCCTGCTCGCCGGCGGCAAGGAGACGACAAGGGCCGTTGAGCGACATCGCTTTGCCGGGCTTGTTGTTACCCTCGTCACGTTCGGCGCCGCCTACTTCCTGGTAAAGGTCCGTGGCCTGCCCGAGAGCAGCGTGGGATTCGCCCTCCTGCGGGGCGTCTTGTGTTGGTCGTGTCTCATCGCGATCCTCGGCTTCGGCGCTCGCCACCTGAGAACAGCCAATCGCTTCCTGAAATACGCCAACGAAGCGGTCCTGCCCTTCTACATCCTGCACCAGACGGTGATCTTAGCCATCGGCTTCCACGTCATCCGCCTCAACGCCCCGCTCTGGCTGGAATACCTCATCATCCTCCTCAGTTCATTCGCAATCACGATAGCCCTGTACGAGCTGCTCATCAGGCGGATCAATATCCTGCGATTCCTCTTCGGCCTCAAGCCCCTGCGTCACCAGCGACCGACAGCGGTCGCGTAACCCCTGGGATCGTCTGCCAGTCGCACTGCGTCAGAAGCCTGTGGCACAGGAGCATACCCCGGTCACCTACGGCGTTCACGGAGTTCCTCCACGAGGCGACCACGACGATGATGGAATGACATGCCCCGGCGTTCCCTCCCAAACGAGACGGGGATAGTCCTTCCCCTCGTCAAGAATCCAGTTGGGATTCCCTCCCCACCCATTGCTCTGCAGAGTGTCCCCGTTCATCAGTTTCTTGGTGGGAAGTCCTATGCCACCTGCACTGGTCCAGACATCGCTGACCTCAACGTCCCAGAGACATCGCTCCACTGAACCGCCCTCATGGGAGGCTACGAAACCAGCGCCACCGTTCGGCGCGACAAGACACGTGCTGTAGCATGTGGTGATCGTCCCGCCGACATTTCTCGCGACAAACCCTGCAAAGGAATGAGGACTGTTCGGATCATTCCCGGACATACCATCGACGCTACCCTGGGCATAACAGTCCTCAATCAGTCCGGCATTCCTGCCGACGAAACCACCAACCTCACCGGACGATTCGGCCACACCACGCGAGTAGCATCGCCCGATGTACCCTCTGTTGACACCACACAGCATGCCGCTGATTCCTGATGCAGATGCGGTTCCCGAGAGAGAGATGTCCACCAAGCCAAGATTGACGATTTGCGCCTGTGGACCCGCCTCGCCAAAGAACCCAAGCGGCTCACCAGAAATGCCGTCGGCAGGGCTCCCTACGATTGTCACGTTCCTGATGACGTGCCCGACGCCATCGAAGGTGCCGTTGAAGATCTCCCCTGGAAGGTCGCAACGCCCAATCACGGCTCGGCCGTAGATACGGCCCGCCATGTCGAGATCGCCGGCCAGTTCAAAGCTCTTGTCCCACAGATCGGATTGATATGACAGACAATCGAGCTGCCCGGCACTGGAGATCAAGTAGGGATGGTCGGTATCCCCAATGCCCGCGTTGACGGACCAATCGTAGGCGCCAAGGCTCAGGACAACATCCAGCCCCATATCCGGCCGAGCGATGGGATACGGTTGTGTGGTGATTACTTGACCGCACTTGATGGTATGGTCATAGTCGCAGATGACCTTTCCGATCTTGAAACCTGCATGCTCAAGCGTCGCATAGGCATCCTCAAGAGGCAGTCCCGCCACCGAAGGGAGGAGCTTGCTACCATACCAAGTCAAGTCAGGATACCCATCCGTGGGCGCGATCCACACGTTCTGAACGCCGTCCCCATGAGTCTCCCCGAAATCCCAACCACTGAAGGTGGCCTGCTGCTTCATTTGACCATCGGACAGAGGTGTACCAAGACCGTTGTCGGGACCTCCGCCACTGTTCGGGTCCAGGAAGTAAGAGTCCGTAATGCCACTCGTGGGAGAATCCAGTGTGCTGACAAGACCCCCAGCAGAGGAATCAGCCCCAATGCCCCGAACTCGACAGAGCGAGTAGCAGTTGAGGATCTCGCCATAACACTCTCGTGCCACCAGTCCCCCCACATCCCGACCCCATAAGGTGCCGGAGGACCAACAATTGGATATCCGCCCCTTGTTACAGCCAATCAGCCCCCCGTATGTTCCGCTCCCCACAATGGTGCAGTCACTTCTACATTCTTCCACGACACCATTGTTCCACGCCGCCACTCCGCCGGCCCAGTAGACCTCACACATCCCGCAGGTAACAGAACACCTGAAGATAACACCTGAATTGGCACCGCACAGGGCGCCGGCATCGCTCCCTCCATCTCTGCCAGAAATGTAGACAGCATCCAGAATCAGATTCTTGACCACGCCAGCAGACTCTATCCATTCGAACAGACCCACTTGACTCATTCGGTCACCTCCACCGAGTGACAAGTTGCTTATGCGGAAACAACGACCGTCAAATACACCTGAGAACGACCCGATTACGTTTGGCCCGACACTGCGGTTCTCCATGTCGATATCGCAGACCAACGCGAAATGCTCGTCCCACAGGCCGGAGTCCGAGCCGACGGATATGAGTTGCTCAGCCGTGGCGATCTGGTACGGATCATTGAGCACGCCCGTCCCACCGGCGAACTCTGCCCCCCGGAGCATGGGGCTCCCGATGGATACAACAACACCTACAAGGAGGATCTGAATGTGTCTTCGTCTCATGGTCCCACTCCTTCGCAGACTCGCCATCTGCTCGCGTTTTCCAAGCCGACCCCGGCCACAAGGCCCGCCAGTCAGCCACCCTGAACACCGATACGATGCGCAGGGTGGGTGCCCTGTTCCATGATTTTTCTGAATGGAGTCCCCGAAGAAGCCACACCAGCAAAGGATGAAAGCGAGGGACCTGGCGGGCAGATCTCGTTTGGAGTTCCGCCTTCAGGCGGAGAAGACCCGCGTAAACGCGGAACTCCGAACAAACGAAGCGTTCTCGTGCCGCCAGGCGCCCGTGGCCCCACTCCACCTAAGGCTTCAGCGTCCGCGTCACGGCGTGGATGTGGTCGGGGGTGGAGCCGCAGCAGCCGCCGAGGATGTGGATGCCCGCATCGAGGATCTTGCGACAGGCCGCGGCGAATTCCTTCGGCGTGACTTTGTAGACCGCCTGCCCATCGACCAGTTCCGGCTTGCCTGCGTTGGGCTCCGCGAAGATTTGCACCTTGCCCTTGGCTGCCTTGGCCGCGGTCACGTAGACCTTCGAGAGATCGACGTATTCGTCGAGCGTGGTGGTGCCGCAGTTGAACCCGACCGCATCCACGCCCAGGGCGATCATCTTCGCGACCGCCGTCGCAGCGTCCACACCCATCATGGTGCGAAAATCCGCGCTGCCCTTGTCGAAGGACATCGAGGCCAGCACAGGCAGGCCGCCGCCGGCGGACTTGGCCGCAGCAATGGCCACTTCCATCTCCTCTATGGCCGTCATCGTCTCGATGATGAGGCCGTCCACGCCACCTTCTCGCAGGCCTTTCACCTGCTCGACGAACGCCTCGCAGACCTGATCGGGCTTGAGCATCCCGAGGGGTTCGAGGAAATCGCCCGTCGGGCCGATGTCCCCGAGGACGTACCGGCCCTCTCCCGCCGCCTTGCGGGCGACCTGGGCGCCGGCCTTGTTGATTTCGAATGCCTTCTCGGCAAAGCCATGGCGGCCGAGGGCGTAGCGGTTGGCGCCGAAGGTGTTCGTGATGATCGCGTCGACGCCGGCGTCGAGATAGGCCTGATGCACGTCCAGCACGATGTCGGGCTGCTCGACGTTCAGCCAGTCGTTGCACCGGCCGGGCTCGACGCCGCGGGCGAAGAGCTGCGTCCCCATCGCGCCGTCCAATACGAATACGCCCTGCTGAATTCTCGCCTTGAGATTGCGCTCGGTCATTCTTTCACCCCTGTCGTTCGCTCATCGGGCAATCGCCGCTCCCGTGTCATTCCCGCGAAAGCGGGAATCCATCTACCCGTCGAAGGATAGTGGACCCCTGCTTTCGCAGGGGTGACAGAAGAGGGACTGCTATTCGTTCTTTCGAGGGCTCCGGATCCCAGATCCCAAATCCTTTCACTCGGGGACCCATCGGCCCGCTTCATATCGGTAGAGATTCTCAAATTTGCCGGCGTCCGGGGGCGCGAACAGGAACTGTCGCTGCCGATCGTTGAGGTTGGTGGTCTTGACGCCGTGGAGAGTGATTTCCATCGTGTCCTTGCGCCCATCCGGGGCGGTGGAGACGACGTGGATCTTCGTCGGTACGCGGAATCCCTCCCCGACGGTCTCATAGTCGCCAAGCTGGGCAACCGCGATCGTCTTGCCCCGAGCGTCGAGGTATTCGATCTTGTGCACGGCGTAATCGCAGGCGTAGATGTACACCCGCCGGAGCACGCGACCCGCTTCGTCCTGGCGAGTGAGAATGTCATAGGGTTCTTTGTTCTCCAGCTTCCACTGGGCCACATCGGGCTCGCCGTTCGGCTCCACGACGAGTCCGAGGGCTTCGAGCACCACGCGAGGGCTCATCATCAGACCCTCGAAATCGCGCACTTCGCCCCACTGACCGATGTAGTACGCGCTCATCTCCTTGGGCGACAGGGTCATCCAGAATTCCCGATCGTTGGCGCCGACTCTCACCGCCTTGGTATCCACGGCGATGGCGCCCTGGATGTAGATATTTCCGGGCGGCTCGAACCACAGTTGGATCGGGAGATTGTGTCGCTCGGCCCTCTTCTTGTCCGGCACATGGTACGTCAGCATGGCCTGGCCGTTCGCCCGCAGCGGCACGGCGGATGCGGCACGAGCAGCGAGCGTCTTGAGAGCCTCGTCAGTCGTGGGCTTGCCGGGGCAGACCGCCAGTTTCGGCGGGCCGGACACGCATCCGCCGGGCAACAGCGCGAGGGCAACAACCACCAGGAGGAAAGCACGAAATCCGAAGCACGAAACACGAAACAAATCCAAAATTCGAAATCCAAATGATCGAAACGTCGGCCGGGCAATGGCGTTTGGGTCATTCGAGTTTGGACCATTTGGATTTGTCTCGGATTTCGAGCTTCGAATTTCGGATTTCGGATTTTCACTCATAGGTCCGCCTGGAGAATTTGACCGATCTGCGAGGTGAGCTGCTCGATCTGGTCCTCGTCGAGATGGGGATTCACCACGTCGATCAGGTCCTTGTCGCCCGCCACGCGAAGGCGCCAGATCTCGCGGCCATCCTCTGTTTTCGTCGAATCGTACTTGAGCCGGCGTTTTCGCATGAGCACCAGGGCCAGCACGAACCGGAAGCTCACCTTCTCCGGCTCGGTCTCGTTCCCCAGCCGCTCGAAGAAGGCGACCAGCATGTCATCGCTGATGAACAACTCCTTCTTCTCGTTGGGAGTCGCGAGCTTCGTCTTCCAGAAACAGTACACCGGGGGCTTCTCCCGCTCCCAGAATTCACAGCAGAAATCCCGGCGTTGAAGGCCCTGCTCGGCCTCGACGAGGGCTCCGTAGTATTCTTCGCCCGGTTCGATCTTTCGTCCGCTGCCGCTGCACTGGCCCAGCGGTTTGTTGATTTCCCAGTCGGCCATACGCTCCTGTCTTCACTGACGCACTGCGAGCTATCCATGCCTTCGCGCGAATCGCGCATTCGCATCAAGCGTACAAAGATACCAGAGAACAGCAACATCTGGCAAGGTCTATGCAGGGCAATCACAGGTTCCCTTCGGCTGCACCAATGCGAAGACCGTGTGATCGCATAGTTCGTAGTGACGCCGTAAGGCGTTATCTTCAGTACTCTGAAGGATATGCCCTTACGGGCACACTACAAGCCATTCGACTACGGATTGGCCTGCCCCGGCGAGGGGGCTGCCGCCTGCCAGTTCCCGGGGTCGTTGCCATAGGTCTGCGCGTCGATCCGGCTCAACGACTGGCCCTGGCCATTCGCCTCAACCGGCCAGGGGTCCACGCCCTCGGCGAAATCCTGCGGGTGCGCGCCGTCGCTGTAGACGATCCGATCCACGCGAATCCACTGCCGGACGCCGTCGTCATCCGCCTCCGAAGGTCTGCTCAACTGGATCTTCCCGCCATCATCGGCCAGCTTGCCGAGACCCCAGGCCAGCACCTGCACGCCCGCCGGGACCGTGTAGGCAGCGTTGAACAGACTCAGGTCCTTGGCCAGCACGAAGTACTCGCCCGGCGCCAGAATCACAGGCTGGTCGCTCGGGAACAGCAACTCGATCTTCGGATCGTCCGGATCATCCGTGAATCGCCAGGGAGCCTGCTCGGTCGGGTCGTACAGGGTCACGGCCGAATCGCTGACGTTGAGCAATTCCACGTACTCGGCGCCCTCGTGGCCAGCGGGGTGGTACATGACCTCGGTGACTACGACGGGGCCGATGACCGGAGCGGCATTGGCAGTGCCCGGCGTGGGTTCGGTCAGAGCGACGAAGTTGTATGAGCCCGTGCTCTTTTGCCACCGGCCGAGCGATACGCCTGCGTCCGAGGCGTCGAACTTCTCCTGCTCGCTGTAGCCGGTCAGGACGCCGCCGGAACTGGAGTGCAGGTACAGGGTCTCGCCGTCTTTGCTCAGGCCGAACGACTGGTTGCAGCCGGGATCGGACGAGTTGCCGAAGTGCTGGTCCTGGTAGAAGACGAGGAACCCGCCCCCAGGGATCGTGGTCCCTGCGGCAATCCTGTACTTCATCAGGTCGTTCGCGTCGTCGCTGAGGAACCAGTCCCCGATGTCGATCGTCTCGGCGGTCGTGTTGTGCAACTCGATCCAGTCAGAAGCGCCGCCGGCAGGATTCGCCAGCAACTCGTTGATGACCATCGAGCCCAACTCGGGCACCTGGCCGCTGTCGTCCACGCCCGGCGAGCCGCCGGTGTGGGCGCTGGGCCGCCAGGCGCTCTTGCTGCCCAGGTGGACAGCCGTCTGCGGGTCCCGGACCGTCAGCGAGAAGCCCGGCCCATCGGTCAGATCGAACCAATCGTCCTCGTACTCGAAGTCCTGGATGATCCCTCCGGCGGCATCGAGCAGCTCGATCTTCTCGCCGCCATTGTTCAGACTGCCGGTGTACTCGCCCACGACGGGCAGTTGGCCGCCATATCGGGCATCGAAGGCCTCGATATCCCGCACGAGCAGACAGTACCCCCCCGGAGCCAGTTCGAAGCTTGGGAATGCGTAGTCGATCCCTTTCGTGAATCGAACCAGGTTCAGGTTGATCGTCTCGTCGCCGGCGTTCGTCAGCTCGACGTACTCGGCGTTCGGGTCGTCGGCCGGATGGTACAGGATCTCGCTGATCCGCAGGCTCTCGGCCACCGGACCGACCGAGAAGACCGCTTCATTCAAGGCGCTCCACGTACCGCTGCTGAGCGAGCGGACTTTCACCTGAGTGCTCTGGGACAGCACGATGGGCTCGGTATACCGCAGCGCGCTGGGGGAGATGCCGGTCGGCGTCCCGCCCTCGGCGGCTTTGGCCGACGACAGCAGAACCGAGATCAGGAAGTCGGAACTGGTGGTCGAGTTGTTCATGGCATGAATCGCCAGGAGGTTCTGGCCCACTTGCAGCGTGTCGATGTACTGGGAGACATCGAACGACTCCAACGTGACGGCCGCGTCGTCGGGATTCTGCGTGTTGGCGCTGGAGTTCCAGGCGGGAGTGCCCGCGAAGTTCTTCCTCACGATCTCCGTTCCATTGAGATAGACGACGAAACCATCGTCGTAGCGGGCCTGGAACGTCAGGCTCGCGAGGTCGGCCCGGTCCGTCTCCGTGACCTCGAATGGAATCCGGATGTAACAGCTCGCGTTGCGGTTGTACATCTGGCTCTGGAGATTGATATCGAAATAGGTCTCGTACCCGGTGCTTCGCTCGAAACCAACGCCGCCGGAGCCGCTGATCCACGTGGAGTCGTCAAATGTGTCGCCGCCTTTCCACGCATCCGACACCGGCTCCGTGGGCACGAGGACGCGCTTGGCGGCATCTTCCGCAACGAGCGCCGATGCGTCTCCCTGTTCCGGCGTCGATCCCGGGACTCGCGGGTCATTGCCGTCCAGGGTATACCAGAGCGTGCCCGCTCCTCCCTGCAACGTGATCGCGTCGCCGGCATTCAGGTAGCCGCCGGCCTGGCTGAAGGTCGGCGGGTCGATATTCGGGTACCAGCCCTGCGTCTTGAACTGATTCAGGACGACGTTCGTCCGCCGGGGAAAGTAGCTCGCGACCATTCCCTCGATGTCGGGCAGCCAGTCGTCGTCCCTCGTCCGGGGTTTGGTCCGCTTGGCGTCTCCCCAGCGGGCCGATTCGGCGATGATGGCCGTCTCGATCTGCTCGGCGCGGGCCATGAACCGGTCGGCGGCCACGTCCGGCGTCAGCACCCCGTCGTTGAAAAGGTGCTTGTAGACGCGATCGACGAATCGCATCCGATACTCGGGATGGAGAATCAGGTGCGTGTGCATCCACAAAGGATTCGACTGATTGAACGAGGAACCCACGGAGGTCGTCGTCGAGGCAAACAAACGCGACTCATTCACCGAGTACAGCGAGTGCTCGCCGTCGTGGCGGAAGAACTTGAACCCGTCGGGCTGAACGCGATTGTAGATGGCGTAGAAATTGTTGGCCACGCGGGCCCACGCGCTGACCGGTCCATCGGGATCGCCCACATAGTACGTGCAGAGCATGTAGTCGATCAGATTGTCGATGTCGAGCAGCTTCGGGTAGGCGGGATTGGGCGTAAGGTCGGGATTCAAACCCTGGACGCGGTAGTAGGTGGCGTCGTCCTTGAATCCGGTCAGCGAGGCATTCCAGAGCGCCCGCCAGTTGTCGAGCACGCCGTCGGTGGCCTCGATATCGTAGCCGCCGTTGCCTGCCCGCGATTTGATCACGTCGTAGTCGTCCTTGTCGCCTCCGAAGTAGGTGGCGGCGTAGGCGGCCTCCGACCGCTCCTGGGTCTGGAAGAGCCCCCAGTACTGTCCGTTGATGTACAGATGGTAGTAGCGGCTTCGCGTGTACGGCCGGCCCATGTCCCGTTGCGTGTCGCGGGAGAAGACCTCCCGCACGAACGTGTCGTGACTGTCGCTCGAGTTGCCTTCATAGCTCCAGGAGTAGTTCTGGCTCGTGCGGAGATCGACGCTTTCGAATTCGCCGACGCCCTCGTCATCGAAGAGCGGATACCGGAGCGTGGGCGTGCCATAGTCGGCGCGGAAGAACAGGCGGAAGGCATGCTTCGGATTGCTGCGGCTGCGGCTGTAACCGCCTCGAATCCGCAACCCGCCGTCGGCCTGGAAGCCCTCGGCGCCATCCGGATAGAGCAGCTCGACGGAAACGGGCCGTTCCCAAGACTGGCCCTGGGCGCCCGGGTTCGCGTAGATGCCGATGTCGTTTGCGAAGAGGTTCGCCAGATCGGTCACCAGCGAAACGGATGGGATGGCCAGCAAGGCATCGTCCATCGCGTCCTTGTAGCGGGCGTCGTTGACTACGTCGGGGTCCATGCCATAGTCGATGACCTGGCCGTTCGCGCTGCCGGCGGGCCAGGCGGCCCCCGGTCTTTCCCCCTGCGGCGATTGGGCAATCACATCCTCGACGAAAAGATACGTGCTCGTCGCGATGGGCGAAGCGATCCAGGAGGGCTTCACCGCCGCCGCCCGCAGACAGGTTGTTTTGGCGACCTGGATCGGCCCGCTGTACAGGACGGCCGTCGTGCCGGCCCGCATCCTGAGGCCCGAATAGGGCTCGGTCCCGTCCGTCGTGTAGTAGATCTCCGCCCCTTCGGTGGGACAAGTGATCGTTACCAGGATCTGGGTGTCGTAGAAGCCATGTTCCGGGCTGAACTGCGGCTCCTCGGCGGAGCCCTGATACATGCTGAAGTTCTGCCCGCCTGCGCTGGGATAGGGCAACGCTATCCACGTATCATTGGCGTCGGACACCCGGCCATACGACACATCCGTGGTCTGGATGCCGAAGCTGACGCGATCGATCAGGGTTGTGCCGTCGCGGTCGTAGAAGGCGATGGTCTCGCCCTCGGCGCCGAGCTTGAAACCTGCATGCAGGCCCGAGTCTGCGACATCGTTATCCGCCCAGACAAGGAGGTACCCCCGGGCCGCGATGGTCGTCAGGTTCGGTCTATCCGCCGGGAACTGCCACAGGGTCGGCGCATCCGGGTCATCCGTGAGGTACATCCCTCCCAGATCGACCGGCGCATCACTGGCATTGTACAACTCGATCCAGTCCTCGTACTGGCCCTGCGGATCGGCCAGGTACTGTCCGTTGGATGCCATAACCTCGTTGATGACGACCGGGACCCCTTCGGCCGCCCGTGTATCGCCGCCGGGAGCCAGCAGGCCCACAACGACGGTGCAGAACACAAGCACGGCAACGTTCTTGATTCTGAAAGATGCGTTCACGTATTCCTCCTGTTCGAATGCTTCCGAACCGCGAAGACTTCTCCTCCGCCAGCCGGGGCGTGGGGACACCCCTTCTCACGATGACCTATCCTAACCAAATTCTAACATGAACGGCAGGGATTCGTCAAATCTATCGCGTTTTGCCCCCGGACACAGGCAGGCAGGTCATCTTCCAGGAAGGCTGTCGCCCTCCTCAAGCGGCGGATCGAAGCGCAGCCAAGGGCGAACGCCCTCAATGGTGGCCGGCCCGATACCACGGACGGCGATGAGATCCTCGGCGCATCGAAAGACCGCCTTCTGTGTCGCCGGAGCCTCCAGGCGGTCACGGAAGGCAATGATCGCACGGGCGCGGGTCGCACCGATCCCTGGAAGGCGAGCCAGACTGGCCACCGATGCCTCGTTGGGATTGACTCGCTCGGCAGGCAAAAGTCGTGGCGGAGGAACAGCCCCGTCCAAGACCTGCGCCGCGAAAGCCGCCGAAAGGAACAGGCAGACGCATGAGCCCACAATAAACCCGAGAGATTGGGCCGCCTCCAGCCTCCCGCTATGTCCCGCCGCTTGCGCTCTCATGGGATCCCGCCCGGCACAAAGACGCCGCGTTATCGTCTGAGCACTGACAAATGCAGCTTCCCGAGGATTCCGAGGGATTCCTTGGGTTCGAATTCCTGGCTGAGCAGGCCGCTGTGGGCGACCATGCCGCCGTCGCCGTCGGCAAGACTGCCGTAGTTCACCGCTTCGACAAAGGGCTTGCTCATCGCGACCTTGTAGAACCGCTCCAGCCATTGCCCCTGGTGGGCCTGATCCCACCGGCGGTGCCACACGCCGGCCAGTTCCACGTCAAACTTGCCCTTGCCATGTTTGCTCGGGATCTCGACGTCGGTCACATAGAGAGGCTTGGCGATGGGGGCGAAACAGTCCAGGATCGACGAGATCTGCATCATGTCCCGAAGGTGCATCCCGGTTTCGTCCTTGCCGAAGCGGACTTGCAGGGCGAAGGCGTCAAAACTGGTCCCGCTCTGCACCACCATGTCCATGTAGACAAACGGCGGAATGCTGTTGGGCGTCGTGGCGTAGTACTCGCCCCAGGGACTGGTGACCTCGACGATTCGAACCGCCCGGCTGCCGGCGGCCCGCACGGCCATGTTGGCGGCACGGGTCATCTCGAGAATCTGCTCGAAATTGAAGTTGAACTGGTTGAAGGCGTTCAGGCCGCTGATGACGTACCAGCGATGGACGACTCCGGCGTAGCGGGCGACCACCTTGGAGACGAACTGGTAGGCCATCTCCCGCATCTTCTCGAACCCGACCCCCGAACGCAGCAGCCACTCCGGCAGGTGGTCTTCCGTAAAACGCAGCAGCGGTCCCGCGGAGATGACCAGCTTCTTTCGGCTCAGGATCCCCATGCAACTGTCGGTCAGGGAGAAATCGAAATGTCCTTGACGGGACTCGATACGAGCCCAATTGATCGGCAGCGTGACCGAGGCGAAGGATTCGAGCAATCGGTCGATGTACTGCGGTTTCGTCAGCAGGTTCGGGTCCACCCGGCAGCCCATGCACCCCCGGCCGAAACCGGGACTCTTGCGCCGCTTGTCGAACAGGGATTTGCCCTGGCGAACCGCGAGCTTCTCGGAGTAGATCGTCGCCTTTCGCAGCGACGCATCGGCCAATTGCGAGGCCGCCGAAGCGTCTCTGATGCTCTGAATCGCCTTGACGAAGAGATCCTGAGACTGCTTGGCGATCTCCTCCAGTCCTTCGATATTGTCGAAGAACGACCAGTCCTCGCGCCGATTGGTGATCTGCATGAGCTTGGCGCGTGCGAGTTCGACGTTGAGAATGTACGGACGGTCCCTCTCAGGCAGGCAGGTGGTCGGCAGCAGGATCTTGCCGAAATCCTCGATCGGCCAGAGCAGAGCCAATCCGGCGGTCTCAGGATTCGGTCTGACGCATTCGACGCAGCCGTCGGAGAACGCAATCTTCGCCCGGCGAATGCTGATGCCGTCCGTGCCAAACAAATAAGCGCCGGACGGGGTGAAGTCCTTCACTACCTTGCCGTCTCTAAAAACCTGGAACTTCACTCCACTGTCCTGATCCCATAGTCCGACCTCGATCATTCACCCCGCAGACGCTTGCGAAGTGCTCAGGCGGGCATTATAGCAGCGGCGCAATCGCCCGCCAACCCAAAAACTCGCCCCTCTATCCCGCATTCCACTCAGTTGACGGAGAATGCCAGGCCGCTGTAGTGGTTTTCGCGTCCCTGGGTCAGAATGCTGGTCTTCTCGACGAGCCGGGCAATCAGGGTCACCTGATTGAGCAGGGTTTCGACCAGATCGAGGTTGGTGAGGGTGGATTCCGGGCTGTACCGCGGAAGGATGACGACCACATATCCGCAGTTGGTTTGATCCGTCGCGAGCTGCGCCATGGTCACGCTGGCCTCGCCGACCTGGGTGATGACCGGTTCGGCCCCGTCATCGACTTTGGCGCGCAGGTCCCGGAGGAACTCGTCGCCTATGCCCATCCCGGCGAACTCCTCCGGATGGCTCGGCCAGTAACTGCCGTCGCGGTCCATGATGACCAGCATCAGTCCTTGCTCGGGAAGCACGTCAAAGACCTCTCGAGCCACCTGTTCGGTGAGGATATGCGTATCGGATGTTTTCGTATGGCAAAGCTCCATAGGATCGGCTCCTTCACTGTACGGATAAGACACAGTCGACAGGGAGCATTTCGGCTGGAAGGGATTCTCGCTTTGCCATCCCGGGGCCGGAAGGCGACAATTGGCCGTTTTTCGCCCCGCAGGGACTATGGAATCACCGGACCGACGCAGTTATAGGGCCCTGGGTCCGGCCCTTGGCCGGCGGGCAGCCGCTCACTGGGCGGACACTTTTGCGCGGTCCGCGACCGGCCGACCTTTGTAGCGGACCATACGGAGATTGTTTCCCCGCGGGCTGTACTCGACGACGTGCATGTAGGCGCCCATCAGCAGCAAACCGCGGCCTTCCGGGCGATACAGGTTCTCTCCGACGCGAGGATCGGGGATGGCGCCGGGGTCGAACCCGTCTCCTTCGTCGGTGATGCTGATTTCCACCTTCTCGGAGTCCACGGCGTATTCGACCGTCACCTTCTTGGTCGAATCCATCTTGTTGCCGTGCTTGACGGCGTTGAGAAAGGCCTCCTCCAGGGCCAGATGAACGGCAAAGATGTCGTCCTGGCTGAATCCTCTTGCATCGAGCGCCGCCAGGATCTGACGACACGGCCGGCCCAAGGCCGACGGCTCACTCTTGACGACAAGCGAACATCTAACCGGCGTCTCAGCCGCCATAAACCGTCCCCGTCCACCTTCCCGTTCGAACGCCCGGAGTCCGGCCTCCCCAGAGGGGCACCTCGTCCGGACCTCACTGGTGCATCACGAGCCCTGCCGATTATCGGTGCTCGGAGAAACTGCGTGTTGCACTCTCGACATCTTCGTAGATCTCAAATACGTTGGTCAGCCGGGTGATCTTGAACACCTCGTGGATCCCCGGATGGATATTGCAGAGCCGCAATTCGCCTTCCTGCTCGTAGACCCGCTTGCTGATGCGGATCAGCAGGCCGAGCACGGCGGATGAAAGAAACTTGACATGACGGAAATCCAGCACGAGATGGATCCCCGGAGCCTGCTCGACCACGGATTCCACGGCCTCACGCAAGGCGCGGACATCCGTTTCCTCCAGGATCTTCTCATCCGTGAAGGCCACGATTGTAGCCTCATCTTTATACTCAACACTGATACGCGGCTGGATGGCAGCCATAACGGTCTCCCGAGTAGCCATCTATCGGCACGGGGCAATCCTAAGAGACTCGACGGACCCTGTCAAGCCTTTTGCACAGCGATCTGATCCACCGGACGAAAACACCGGTATTTCGGCATTCGATTGCGCCCCCTTGGATAAATTGCGGATTTTTGTCGATAAAACTCTTGCCATTTGAAGTCAACAATGGATAATAATACCGAATTGTGGCGCGGTGGACGCGACAGGTTCTGTCGTCCCGCGGACAACGGAAGTATGGGGTTCATCGCATACGTCGGTGTCTGTCGTCGCAGGTTGATTCCTGTGTTTGTCCGGTTCGGCTCGTCTGCCGAGGCGGCGAACTCCCGTGCCACGCGTTAGGATAGTGACAGTGATTCCCCGAAAGAATTCGGGCACAATGCGGGTAACGGCGCCGTCCTGGACGGGGCTGTTGATACACCGCTCGCATCGCGCATTTTTGTCTTTTGACAGGTTCCTGGTGTATGGAAGGAGAAAACTATGAGAGTTAGCAGATCCACCGGATACGCGTTGTTGGCCGTGGGGTACATCGCCAAGAATCAGGGCGACGGCGTGGTCCTGTCGCAGGATATTTCCAGCCAGTACGATATTCCGCTCGAATACCTCCTGAAGATCCTCCAGCAACTGGTCCGGGCCAACGTCCTGCGGAGCAAGCGAGGCCCTCGCGGCGGCTTCTCCCTGGCCAAGCCCACGAACAAGATCACCATGCTCGAGGTGATCGAGGCAGTGGACGGACCCCTTACGGGCGAGCTGAATCTGGCCGACCAGGCCGGCAACGAGCCGTACAGCGTCCGGGCCGAGCAGACCTATAACAAAGCCATCGCCCAGGCCAGAGGCGTCTTCCAGAAGACCAAGCTCTCCGGCCTGCTCGGCGGCAAGTGAGGTCGTCGGTTCGATGCGTTTGACGGTCGAGCCGTAACGCAGTGATTCTTTCACACACTGTTGGAGTGCGCGCACGCCATGCAGATCCGTGAGTTCCAGGACTTGATCGCCCGCAGGTATAAGGCACGAGACCAGGAGCGTGGCGTGCCGCGCACTTTCATGTGGTTCGTCGAGGAAGTCGGCGAACTGTCTACCGCTCTGGCCTCGGGCGACGACCGGGCCAATATGGAAGAGGAGTTCGCCGACGTGTTCGCCTGGCTCTGCACGCTGGCGAACATCACGGACGTGGACCTGGAAAAGGCCATCGGCAAGTACACCAGCGACCGGGTCAAGGGCTTCAAACCCAAATAGCCGGGGCTGGAGGACTTCACGCGGATCAGGTCTTTTTCCTGAAGGTCCGGCTGAAACAGAAGACGGTCAGCCCCAGGATCACGCACCAACTAATGGTCAGGAAGATCCAGCCTGTGAGGGTCATTTTTCCGCCTCCTTGTTCTCTCGCTTCCGCCATGCCAGCCAAACGAGGAAGGCTAGCAAGGCAAACAAGTCGATGAGCAGTACGCGCGTGCCGATCACAAAAGGCACTCTTTCCCTGGGCATCTTCTCCAGCAAGAGGGTCGGCCAGCCTTCCTGGATGAACCAGGCCCCGAGAATGAGGAACAGAAACACCGGCGTGACGTACTTGATGATGAACCGGAATGCTCGTGGGATGCGGATGTCCGAACCGCTGTGCAGTTCGCTCCAGGCTTTGTCCATGCCGAACACCCAGGCGAACAGGATCACCTCGATCGTGGCGAAAAGCACCACACAGAAGGTGCCCCCCCAGAAGTCCATCTCATCCAGGGCGCCCTGGCCGTTGAAGAAGATGACGATCTGGCACAGGTTGAACGTCACGACGGCGAAGATGATGCTCGCGGTCTTGCGGTCGAGGTTGAACTCGTCCTGCAGGAACACCACCGCAGGGAGAGCCAGCGAGATGGAGCTGGTCACCCCGGCGATAAAAAGAAGAAAGAACCACAGAAACGCAAATATCTTGCCAAATGCCACCTGTTGGAGCACCAGCGGCATGGTGACGAAACCCAGGTTGAAGGCGCCGCCCTGGGCAATCTCGGTCGTTCCCTGAGGCCCGAAGAAGGCGAACGCCGCGGGAATTACGATGCTGCCGCCCAGGATGACCTCCGCAACCTCGTTGGTCGTCGCGGCGGTCAAGCCGGACAGGGCCACGTCGTCCCGTCTGCGCAGGTAGCTGGCATACGTCAGAATCACCCCGAAGCCGACACTCAACGTGAAGAAGATCTGGCCGGCCGCAGCCAGCCACACACGGGCCTTCTTCAGCTCGGCCCATCGAGGGTTCCAGAGAAAGCCCAGTCCGTTGTTGACGTTCCACTCGGGCTTGGCCGGGTCCGGCGATCCGAGAGTCAGCACGCGAATCATGATGACAACCGCTAAGACAAACAGCACGAGCAGTCCATATTTGCAGACCCGCTCAATGCCCCCTCGCAGCCCAATCCACACCACCAGGATGTTGAGTCCGAACGTGATCAGGAAAAACAGATACGCCGTGCTGACGCTGGAGAAATGCTCATTCTGCACGAGCCCCTGGTACCCTCGCAGGAACGCCGTCATGCTCACCTGATTCGCACAGGATTCGTACTTGCCCGTCAGGGCGAAGACACTGTAGCCGAGCAGCCAGGACTCAATGTAACTATAATACACGAAGATTATCGTAGGTCCAAAAATGCCAATTACGCCAAAGTACTTGACGAAGCGATTTTTCTGCCAGACCGTCTCGAAGATGCCGGGGGCCGTACTCCGCTCGAACCCGCCGCCGAACCGCCCGATGGTCCACTCGATCCACATCAGAGGCAGGCCCAGCAGCAGGAAGGAGATGAAATACGGGATCATGAACGCCCCGCCGCCGTTGTTGGCCGCCTGGACGGGGAATCGCAGAAAGTTGCCCAATCCGATCGCGCTGCCGGCGACGGCCAGGATCACTCCCAGCTTGCTGCCCCACGCTTCCCTTGGTTCCTTCGCCATAGGTGCAACCAACCTGCCTACCAGAATGTCTTTTGGCTCGCGCCCGCCGGATCAGCCGCCGGCGGCGTGCTGGACGCCCAACAATTCAAGCGAGTCACGCTCGATCACGCCGCGAATGTTGCCGCGAGGGACGGTCGGCAGCTTCGTGTCGCCCAGCAGCATGTTGAATCCCAGCAGCGCCTCGATGCACTCGCCCGAATTTGCCGCCGGGAAACCGCTGCCGAACACGAGCTTGTCCATCACATTGCGTTCATGCGCGGCGATCACGATATTGTAGGTTTGCCATATCTTGCTCGGCCGGATCGTGAGGTCCGCGAAGACGTTCTCGTGCTTCGACGCCATCGACAACGTCTGCTCGACGAATGGAACGCCCATGTTCCCGATGACCATTTTCAACCTCGGAAAGCCCCGAGCCACCTCGTCCAGCAGGTAGGGCTGGGCGTATTCCAGGATCGCCTCGGCGCTCAGGGCGTGACTGCCGTTGTGGAAGAAGATGGGCAGTCCCACCTCCTGGACCGACCCGTAGAACCGCATCGCCTGGCTGTGAGACGGATGGAAACCCGCCATGGAGCAGTACAGAACGAGTCCCTTGAGGCCCAGCTTCTCGATCAGAAAGGCCAGCGACTTGTCGTTGAGCCGGTCCTGCGTGGGATCCACGACCGCAAAACCGACCATTTTCTCCCGGTGCTGGCTGACATACTCGGACAGTCTCCTGTTCGTCTCTTCCCGTGGGCCGCCATGTGTCGCCAGGACGATGCAGGCGTCCACGGCCTCTACCGCCGCCAGATGTTCGGCGGTGTCCACACCATCCAGTGAACGCACGTGGGTATGACAGTCAACAATCATCGTTCCGTCCTGTTCCGTTTCGGGCCCGGCACGCCGCGACCCGCTGCAAAGTGGCCTATCTTAAGGACAATACCCCGCGACCGTCAAGGGCAAATCTCGTCAACGTGGCAGTCTGACCAATATCTCCGGCACAGCGCAACTCCAGTGACGACCACACATTAGACCAACTTCGTTGCATTGAAGTATCTGGCCTGCGAATGGAGCGACCTGCGATTCGACGCCCGGATACGTCGGCGTTGCCCCAGTATGACAAGCCAATGACGCCTGCCAGGCATTCCGGTGACACCCCGCCGCGGCCTCATCCGGGGTTGATGGCTCGGTCGGCTTGTTGTAGTATCAGCACAGCCCATCCGGCTTTGCGTACACTCCGGCGTGGGCACTCCGAGCGACGTGTCGCAAAGGCCATGGAATCCGTTGGAGGTCCGTCATGCAGGCGATTCGGGATTTTTTTAAGCACGACAGGTTTGCACAGCACAGTGGAATCGAGTTGCTGGAAATCGGCGAGGGCCGGGCCAAGGCGAAGATGCCCATCCGGGACTGCCACCGCAACGGCGTCAATCTCGTCCACGGCGGGGCCATCTTCACCCTGGCCGATCTCGTCTTCGCGGTCGCCTCGAACTCGCACGGGACGGTCGCGGTCGCGATCAATGCCAGTATCTGGTTCGTCAAGGCGGCCAAGGAAGGGACGCTCTACGCCGAGGCCAAAGAGGTCTCCCGCAACCCGAAGCTGGCGGTCTATTCCATTGAGGTCACCGACGACGCCGGGGAGTTGGTCGCCAAATTCGAGGGAATGGTCTATCGCAAGAAGGACCCGATCACGCCGCAGGCGGAGAAATCCGAAATCCGAATTTCGACCCCGCCAACGCGGGAACGTAAATCCGAAACAAATCCCAAGGAATAAAATCAAAATGACGGAAACGCTGTCGCCCGATGGATGGTCCGTTTTGAGCTTCGAGTTTTGGTCATTCGTGCTTGTTTCGGATTTCGAAATTCGAATTTCGTGTTTCCTCGCCACAAGTCGGTTCGTATAGCTGTGCATGAAGAAACCTGAACGTTACCTTCAAATCCAGCGGGCCCTGCTCGACTGGTACGCCGCCAACGCTCGGGACCTGCCCTGGCGCAGGACGCGGGACCCCTATGCCATCTGGGTCTCCGAGATCATGCTCCAGCAGACGCGAGTCCCGACGACAATCCCCTACTACGAACGGTTTCTCAAGCGATTCCCCACGGTCCGGCAGCTCGCGAGGGCCCGTCTCGACACGGTTCTGAAGCTCTGGGAGGGCCTGGGGTACTACTCGCGAGCGAGGAACCTGCACCAGGCCGCCCGCGAGATCGTCTCGCGATTCGACAGCCGAGTGCCCCGAACGAAGGACGACCTGCTCACCCTGCCAGGCATCGGCCGTTATACCGCCGGCGCGATTGCCAGCATCGCCTTCGGAGAGCGGGAGCCGTTAGTGGACGGAAACGTCGAGCGGGTCCTGTGCCGGCTCTTTCGCATCCGAGGCAACTCGAAAGACGCCGCCATCCGCAAAAAAATGTGGTCCCTCGCCGAGGAGTTGTTGCCCAAAGAACAGGTCGGGCACTTCAACCAGTCCCTCATGGAATTGGGCTCCGAAATCTGCACGCCGCGAGCCCCCCACTGCCCGGACTGCCCCTTGGAGCGGCTCTGTGAAGCAAAGCGTCACGGCGAGCAGGACCAGTTGCCCACTCGCACTGCGGCCAAGCCCCTGCCAAGTCACACCGTGGTGGTTGCCGTGATCTACCGCAACGGCCGCATCCTGATCGACAAGCGCGAGCCTAAAGGCCTGCTGGGCGGGCTGTGGGAATTCCCAGGCGGGAAAGTCCGGCCGGGCGAGTCGTTCAGAGCCGCCCTGCGACGCGAGATCCGCGAGGAACTCGATATCGAGATCGAGATAGGCCGCGAAATCGCGGCGGTCGATCACGCTTACACCCACTTTCGTGTCCGCATCCACGCCGTCGAGTGCCGGCACGTCTCGGGCGAGCCCCGCTGCATCGCTTGCGCCGACCTCAAATGGGTCCGCCCGACCGACCTGCACAAATACGCCTTCCCCGCCGCCAACAAGAAAATCATCCAGCTTCTTCAGTCTTCTCCCATAGTCTGCGAAACTCTGTGAAATCTGTGGATCAATAAGAGCTTTTATCCACCGATTGCGCAGATTACGCCGATTTCAAAGCAGAACAAGGCCATTGACACCCCCGTGCCCACCTGCCATCATCCATGCCTGTTCGGCTGACTCATGACTGTCCTGTGCGGAAGAGGAGAGAATGAATCCACAGGTTACGCCGATTTCGAGGGAAAACGAATGGACGACCAACCCAAGACCGTTTCCGCACGTGCCATCATCCGGCTATTGGCTCTCGTCGTTCTCGTGCCGCTGCTGCCGCTGTTGATCTCTTGGCGTTGGGACTGGTGGGAGGCCTGGGTATACGCGATCATCTTCATCCTGGGCTTTGCCGTCAGCCGAGGACTGGCGGCCCGGCGGCATCCCGACCTGATCGCCGAGCGCGTCCGCTTCACGCACCACGAGAACGACAAACCCTGGGACAGGCGCCTGGTCGCTTGGGTCGCGCTGGGTCTGGTCCTGATCCCCCTGGTGGCCGGACTGGATGCGAGGTTCGGCTGGTCGGGCCCTTTCACCCTGCCGGCGAAGGTCCTGTCGCTAATCCTGATCCTGGCCGGATACGCTTGGGGGACCTACGCCCTGCTCGAAAACCGTTTCTTCTCCGCCATCGTACGAATCCAGACCGAGCGGGGTCATCAGGTAGTATCGACCGGCCCCTACCGCTGGATGCGGCATCCAGGCTACGCAGGGACCCTACTGGCGTCTCTGGCCACACCGGTCCTTCTGGATTCCCGATGGGCATTTCTTCCCGCAGTATTCCTGACAGCCGTCCTGGTCCTCCGCACCGCCCTGGAGGACAGGACCTTGCAGCAGGAATTGCCAAGCTATGCAGATTACGCGAAGCGGGTCCGACACCGTCTGCTGCCGGGAGTATGGTGACTATGAAGAAGTATCCGACGATCGGCGTATGTGGCCTCGATTGCGGCCTATGCCCTCGATACTACACGGCCGGTCCTTCGAGGTGTCCCGGATGCGCAGGTCCTGATTTCTCCGAGAAGCACCCTTCCTGCTCCTTCATCACCTGCTGCGTCAAGAAGAAGGGCCTGGAGGTCTGTGGTGAGTGCCCCGACTTCCCCTGCCCCAAGTTCAAGAGCGAGGACGAGTACCGGCAGGTGAAGGAATCGTCGTCTTATCCACCGTATAGAAAGGTCATGGCGAACCTGAAGTCGATCAAAAAGCACGGGGTCGAGAGGTTCATGGCCCAGCAGAAAAGGCGAATCCGGCTGCTCCAGAAGATGCTCAAGGACTTCGACGACGGCAGATCGAAGAGCTACTACTGCCGCTCCGCGGCGTTGCTCGATCCGGCGGATCTCGAAAGCTCACTGGCTGCCGCAGCCCGGACAATCAAGGCGGAGCACCTCAAGCCAAACGAAATGAAGACCAAAGCCCGGATTCTTAGAGCGATCCTCGACGAGCTCGCTCCAAGTGAAGGTGTGGCCAGGGGGCAATCGACAAAATGATCGGTGGGTGTCACCAGCAACAGAGGTCCGCATTGCGTGCGTTACTACAGAGTACTGACAGTGTTCGCGACCACCATTTGCGCCGGTATCGGCACAACTGGAGTAGTCCACGCTCCCGCCCAGTGACGCCCATAGAACTCAAATAGCCAGATGGAACACAGAGGTTGATCTGCAGCCCGTCCATATCGATAGACGAGAGCATTGCCTCCGATGGAAGCCTGTTGGCATTCTCTGGAGGCCTTACGCATCTCGGCCGTGAGGGTCGCAAACCAGTAGACAGTCACCTTCGCATTCGCACCCAGGATGTCCCCGAAATGATGGAAATACAGCCCTCGTGTTGTCCGCTCGATTACCCTGCGGTGGGCCTCAGAATCCCACCTGCAGCGGTAACCTCTGTCTATGATAATCCCCCCACGTGTGGTCAGATATGTTGGCTCCAGAGATTCCAGGATTTGTCTCCTGAGCCTCCGATTCCGCTTTACTGTCCGCCTTGCCTCATCTACGAACAATCGTTGCGTAGCCGGAGTCTCTCTGCCTACGTGGAGGCTCAAGTGGACGCGAAAACTCTCGTCGTACCTTGAGTCACCGGCGTTGCAGGCTTCACAGGCAGGAACGGTGACCAAGTCAGATGGGCGAGGCTCAGGAAAAATCCCTTTGGGTGGCACATGATCGTGGGTAGTCGCTACTGCCGTCCCACAGATGGCACAGATCGCTCTGCGTTGCCGCAAAGTCTCGGCGTTGTGGACATCTTGCTGATCCATAGCCATATTGTAGGGGCAAACTGATAGAAACGCAAGTTGAATCACGGCAGGCGAAATGGCGTGAAGCACACGTTCACGCGGTCTCCTTTCTCCTGTACACACGGCCCGAGAAGGCCGAAGGGCATACCTATTCACTCCTTGGGGAGTCTCCTTGCGTCGGGCAGCCAGAACGCACAAGTCAAGAACCCACCCTACAATCTGCGAAAATCGGCGTAATCTGCGGACGAGCTCTTTCCCCTCTGAATTCCTATCCACAGATTTCGCGGATTCACGCAGATTACCCCCTCGGAATCTGCGACCTCCAGCCTCAGATTCTTCCCCACCCTACGCCAAGTCCTTGGCGGACATGTGTTTACGAGACACCAAAATTAGTGTGTTTGTTGTTATTTTACTGGACACTGACTACTGTCCATTGTACCATATACCCGGTGACGTGCGACGAGCCGGGATGGGCTCGTGGATTCCTGCTTTCGCGGGAATGACAACGAAGAAACGGCACGCGGCGTGGAGCAACGCATCTACGCCTGTACGCATAGGCGCATGTGCGGCCGGCCCACGGCCCCGAGTCACGGGGCACGAAGCACGAGATACGAGTCACGAACGACGAGATACGGAGGTTCGAATGGACGTGCCACGTTGTGAAACCTGCAAGTACGCGAGGCGGCCGACGAGCCGATTGCTGCGACTGGCGCTGCATCGGTTTCCGGGATTGCTGATCTGCTTTCGCTGCGCCGAGTCCGACGGCCAGATGACCGGGGTCTCGCCCGGCGGGACCTGCCGGAACTACCGAAAGCGACGCAAGCCGCCGACGCCGTCTGAACCCATGGACAAGCCCGGAAATCGACGGAAACGCCGCACGCCCAAGGTCCAGAAGGAGTGCCGGATCCCCTTGTCGAAGGACCTGTTCGCTCTCGTCGACCCCGAGGACTTCGAGAAGCTGAGCCGGCACACATGGTTCGCGATCGGGAAGAGCCCGCACATCTATGCGGTCCGCCATGAAAAGGGGCGATTCCTCTACATGCACCGCGAGATCACCAAGGCGCCCGGAAACCGCTTCGTGGACCACATCAACTGCGACACCTTGGACAACACCCGCGACAATCTGCGACTCTGTACCCGGCGGCAAAACCACGCGAACACATGCTCCCGGCGGGGGTCGTCGCGATTCGTGGGCGTGTCGCGTCATGGGGACAAATGGATGGCGTACATCAACTGGCGAGGAAAGCACTACCATCTCGGCCTGTTCGATGATGAGGTCGAAGCGGCCAAGGCGCGCGACCGCAAGGCGTGGGAACTGCACGGGGAGTTCGCGTATCTGAATTTTCCCGAGGATTACGGCCGCTGAAGGGACACGTGCGGGAAGTCGAGGGGATCAGGCCGACGTCTGCGGGTTCCTGTCGGCGCCGTAGAATCGCGAGTTCTTCACGATGTCGAACGCATAGGCGAACACCACGCCCGCCAGACACATCAAGCCGCTCAAGGTCGACGGCTCCAGCGTGTCGTCGGAAGGAGAGGGCGCTGGATCGAGATGGAGGTGCGTCGCCCAGGCAGCCGTCAGGGCGAAGAGGAGGTACACGTCCCTGTGCAGCCAGTTCCTGCTGACCTGCCGGATCAGATCGATCTTGCAGCGGGCGCCCACGCCGCTCGAGAAGAAATCAAATCCGATGACCGCGGTGAGGCAGGTCAGACACCAGCGATAGTTGTAGTGATAGCGGAATGCGAGGTACAGCAGGCCGACGTACACGATATTGATCCACAAACGCGGCAGCCCTCCCCAGACCAGCTTGGCGGCGTCAAACTCGTCGTAGACGATCTTCCACACACTCAACAGGTGGATGTACCAGACGGTCACGACAACCAGCGCCAGGCCGACGAAATAGTGCCCGAGGGAGCAACTGCCGAAATGGAAGGTCGAGAGCAGATCCCGAAGCGCCATGCCCATGAGGATCCCGCAGATCACCAGTTCCGAGGAAAAGACGCTGCTGGGCATCCTCCTTCTCTTGCTCGTTCCTTCCTCAGACATCCTCGTCTCCCATGTCGGATCGCGATCCTAACAGACACCTGGGCTCCATGCCGGCATACGGATGCCCCAGGAGGGGCGTCCGTTTCCGCAACCACAGACAGTATACCATGAGTGCGTAGCCAACCCCAGTTCTCTGTCCATATCCCAAGACTGCCGATGAGCCGGCGTCAGCGACCGGCTCTGCACCAGGGGAGAAGGAGTGGCGCATCCCCCTGCCGGGTGATCCGCATGCCCTCGGCGGTCGTGAGGACTCCGGCCGCTGACAGGGCGAATCGAAGGCGTTGGGTGCAAACGTGGAATGCACAGGCGCGCCGGCCCAATTTTCTCAGGCGATTGTGCAAGTCAACAAGCAACGAGCACTTACGATGGGGTGATAATAACGCCCCCAGTGAATTTAGCTATTGACTTACAGGGGTCTATGTCGTACTAATAAAGTTGGATTTGTCCTGCGTGAACATCCTATCAGTGGCGAAGATCATCCGGTGAACGCCGGAGGAGAGTCGTGTGATGGAGGAACCAGTCGCAGTGATGACTGCCTTGTACCCCGAGTAGAATGTCTTGCCTGGCATGTCCCGCGCAATTTCCCCCATAGAAGGGCGTGATGCCGGCGGAGGACATGGCGATGTGATTGGTTTGCGCACTCATGGGAGGAGGTAGCAGCGAAGAGCACAGCGTGCGGTTTGTGGAGCAATGGACGTTTCCGCCGGGTGGCCGAAACGCACAGTCTCGGACCTTTTTGAAGGAGGCATTTATGAAGAGCAGAACATTGGGTTTGTTCATCATGGCCGTGGCATTGACCCTGTCGGCCAATGTCCTGGGGGACGAGTTCGCGACCTCGCCGAGTCCATCCGACGGCGCCGCGAACGTGGACGCGAGCGTCGTCCTCAGTTGGGTGCCTGGCGACACCGCGGTGGTCCACTATGTGTATTTCGGGACCGATCCGAACCTCGTGGCGGCCGGTGATGCGAGTGTCTTCAAGGAAATGGTGATGACGGCCAGCTATACCCCCGCCGACATCGCGTGGGAAGCCACGTACTACTGGCGAATCGATGAGATGGCGGCCGACGGCACCATGTATGCGGGCGCTGTCTGGACCTTCACGGTTGCTCCCCAGGTCGCGACCTCGCTGGAGGCATGGCAGAAGGCTGCCGCAGTAGGCGCGCCGGGCTTTTTTGCGACCAACGTCGAGGATGGGGTGTACGATATCGGCGCGTTCGGCGGCGAGATCAGCTACGAGTTCGTCGTTCGCAGCAATCCTGACGAGGTAGAGGCCAGCATGTGCCTCATCGGCCGGAGGCAGTCCGATAGCACCAACGCGGGACTCAAGTATGAGCAGTGGAACAACACCCTGACCTACGGCGCAACGCTCTTTGGCGTGGCGGACTATGACTACGCCGTGGCGACGAATCCCGGCCTGCCGACCCATCTGGTCTTCGTGTCCAGCGAAGAGACGCAGACCACGGCCCTGTACGTCAACGGCGAGTACAAGGCCAGCATCGCGGCCGCCATCACCCTGTCGGGCAATGTCGGCATCGGCTACGGCTCCCAAGTGGACGCCCCGGGCTTCTTCGACAACTTCGACGGCGATATCTTCGGCGTTGCGATCTATGACCGTGCCCTGACCAACGGCGAGATTCGCGTCCGTTCCGACGCCTACTTCGTCCTCGGCGCACGGGACATCACCGCTCCGGGCGACGCGATCCAGGGCATCCCGAATGACGGGGATTGGCCGGGCGCGGAGACCCCGAACCTGGCGATCGACAACAGCAGCGCGACGAAGTTCCTGCACTTCAAAGGCGAGACCCAGACCACCGGGTTTGTCGTGACGCCGGCCCTTGGCGCCACCGTGGTGACGGGCCTGACCCTCACGACCGCCAATGACGCGATCGAGCGCGACCCGATCTCCTTCGAGCTGTACGGCTCGAATGACGCCAACAGCCTGGCGGAAGCATACGTGCTGATCGCCAGCGGCGACGTCGTCGATTTCAACCAGGCGGATGCTTGGCCGCGGTTCACGATGAACACGACGCCGATCACGTTTGCGAACGAGACCGCGTACCTGCACTATCGCGTTCTGT
>JBDKRX010000104.1:0-29800 GCA_039683175.1 Phycisphaerales bacterium | reverse complement strand
CAAAGACACCCTCCGACAAGCCGGGTCAGGTGACGCCATCCAGATCGACGACGGCAACGACGTGTTCTCAGTCCGGCGGGCCAAGTCGAGTGACACCATCCAGGTCAGCGACGCCAACGACGTGATCACGATACGCATCGCCACCCTGCAGCGGGAGCAGGAGTTTTTCGTGGACGCGAAGACAAGGCTGCCCATCCGCTTCACGACGGTGCGCGACGACAACCCGATGGAGATGATGCGCTGGACTCTCGCCGTCAAACACCTCACGGAAATCCGCTACAACAAGGAGCCGCCGGCGGGCCTCTTTGAAAAGCCGGCCGACGCGGTGGTCGTGGAGAATGAGGTGGATTGCCAGGTCGATCCCGATTCCGGCCTCGTCGCCGACGGCATGACACGAGAAGAGGCCTGCCTTGCGATCGTCAAGCAAGCCGGCCGGGCACTTGTCGATCTCGACCAGGCGACGCTCTGCAGACTGAACCTCTTCTACCGCCTCTACCCGCCGCACGCCTGGGAGCAGGTCAAGAAGGCGAAGGAAGCCGGACAATGGGTCAGCGAGGTCGCCGTCACGGGAGCCCCGTATCAGGAAGGCGACCTGTGGTACGTCCCAGTCGAAATCCGGATCGGAGGCGGAAAGTCGGAAACGCAGAACGCCATGATCAAGTTCTACGACTTCGAGGGCAAAACCCTCTGCTTCCTCATCGGCTCAAAAGAGAAAGGTGTTGTGGACTAAGGGCGCATCGAATTATCCGGATGGGTGGACATCCTCCGCCCATCCGGTGTACTTCTGTACAAGAATCAACGGGGCGAGCCAATTGTGGCAAGGATGCGATTCTTCAACTTCTCTCGAAGCTCCTCGGGCGTCTCCCACGTAATGTGGTTGTATTGACGCGTGTCGAACTTCCGCCCCGTCTCTTCCATTGCGTTTTTCCTGCAGGTCCAGATCACAGGGAGGCCCAGTCCCATCGCGTAACCCGCTTCAAAATATACGGCGTGTCGATGACCAGTCACATCCGCTATCACAAATCGACTCCGGCGAATCTCCGCAATGATATGGTCACATATCTTGTCGTTGAACGGCTTCTCGTCGATGCGCAGCATCTTGAAGCCAGTATCTGCCTCCAGCGTCAGTATTCCGTCCCTGAAGGCTGAGGCCAGTTGCTTGTCAAACCACATCGCCACAAATGCCTGCTTGGATTCGCTGTTCGGCTTGTCGAGAGCCTCCGCCTTCGTCCATCCTTCCGCTGTGACTGTCACATTGAAATGGTCCGAAAGGTCATCTACGTCAAGCAGCTTTCGCTCGCCGAGTGCTTTCATGAGAAATCCCATCTCAAGACCGTTCTTACAGTACACGCGCACATATTCATTGTCCGCGACAACTCTCGCAGGGTGTCCTGGGCACTTTGAATTCACCACAGCATAGCGTAGGATTGCATCCATCTTCGCCTGCACACTTCGCGGACATAGACTCAAGATCCTCGCCTCGAACTCGGAACGGTCGTTGAGAAGCTCGGTATTTATGTACAGTCGCTCCCCGTGCTCCCAGTATTGGCGTGCCACTGCGGAGAGAAGATGCAGGTGGTCTTTGACAAATCCCTGCGGTGCCTCGAAATGGCGCAACGCTTCCTCGCTAACGACGTAATCGCCGCAGCGTGGGCACTGGATACGATAGGCGTCGCGATCGAATTGTCCCTCGTAGGGAACCTTGTCCAGCCCACATAGTGCGCATTTGCCCATGGCGATAGCCTTTCAGTACAGCGGTGCACACAAACAAGCAGCGTTTCGGGACACAGGTCCACCTTCAGCAAAGAACGGTGTGCACAAATGGATCGACGTATTATCGTTTACAGGTAGCCAAAGCTCGTAGCGGTCCCATCTGACTCAGCCGTCTGCTACCATCAGTACTTGCTCGGCTGCTTCCGCTATCTCAATTGGCGCGAACATGGATGCCGGGTAGAGATAGCCGTCGGGCTCCGACTTGTCCTCGTCAATCACACGGATCATACTGTATGCCTCCGCAGACGCATCCGGCAACCCGCAATAGACTTTGCCCTAGATCAAGCTTGCGGGATTGCTCCTGTTGTTGATACAGATCACAGAACGACTCATGGGCCCGTCCAACGACCGGTCTCCTTCTTCTTGCCACGGTCATAGTAGCATGACGCATCGGGCGAAGCAATCGCGAAACGTCGATTCGGCTTTCGGCAGGTGTGCCCAGATATTCTGGCGGTCCAACGGATGACGAGAGGTCGCGTAAGAGGGGCAGACGCATGGCGACGGGACCATCGCCATCCCACGAACGACGCCCAAACAGGCCCGAAGCGGACCTGCTTGGGGAGTTTACCGCTTTGGGCCTCCAGCACGGTATGGAAGCGAAACGCTTCCCTGGGGGTGTACGAGCACCCCTGCTGCTGGTGGCCCCAATGCGACAAACTCCCGCCGCCCTCGGTGCGAAGCGCCGCTACGCGTCGGGGCGGCGGATTCCGGATCGGTCCGGTCTTTCCTCTATTCGTCAGGAGAGCCCGCGTGTGCCAGAAGAATTAGTCACACCCCCTTCGGCCGAGGCATGGGGGTTTTGCGCGTTGCGGGGTGCCAGCGGAGATTTGAGAAACGGGTTCTCCGCTCTCCCGTCTCCCCGCTGGTACCCCTAAAGCGATAAACGCTCCTCTTGGTCATCGGCATGGACCACCGCCGGGGAAAAACCGGTTTGTCGGGCGTCCGCGAGTACAGAGAAGATAACGCCTCACGGCGTCACTACGAACGGCCTGGGTGCTCTCTGGAGCGAGTCGAAGGTCGTCGACTGAGAACGTCGCCGCAACAGGCCGTATCCCGGCCGCGACTGGTTCTACTCCCAGCGGAACAGCGGGATGGCAATGGCGGTGAGGGCCACGCCGATGCCGGCCAGGATCGCACACTCGGGCAGGACATCGAGCCAGGATTTGCCGAACGACATGACGTCGTGAAACCCCTGGAGGGCCCAGTACGACGGCGTGAACCGTGCGATCGTTTTGAACGTCTGGGGCACGACCTCCAGCGGCCACCAACAGCCGCCCAGGGCGGAGAGCGTCATCGTGGCCAGAATGCCGAACCCGTTCACCTGCTGCTCCGTGCGAAAGACGACTCCGAACAGCAGGCCCAGCGATCCGCAGAAGAAGGCAAGACACAGGACCACCGGGATCAGGGCCGAGGGGTGGTCGCCCAGGTTGACGCCGAAGAGCGTCACGCCGGCGGCGATCAGGAGCCCGCCCTGCAGGGCCGGCTGCAGCATGCGGCCGAGCATCTTGCCGGCGAAGATCTCGGGGACCGAGACCGGGGCGGCCACGAGACGACTGATTCGCTTCCCGGACCGCTCGTGTACCAGCGTGATGCCGCCGTACATGATCGTCATCATCATCGTGAACATGACCAGATACGCAGGCAAGGTGAAGGCGAAACCGCTGGGCGGCGGTCGAAGCGAGAAATGCTGCTTGTTCTCGACCGAAAGCTGGCACGGCTTGGCGAGCTCCGCGAGCAGGTCGTTCTTCGACTCTTGCGACCAGCCCCGCTCGATCAGGTCCGCGGCCGCGACAGCCGTGTTGAATCGGATCAGGGCGCGAACGAGCAGGGTCTGGACAGCCAGGGTCTTCTCGTCGCTGCCCTTGCCTTTCGCCAGGGTCAGATCGACCCGCCGGCCGGCCAGGATGTCCTCGGAAAAACTCGCCGGCACAATCATCGTCCGCGACCAGTCCTTGACCCATCGCTCGTCGTCGGCGGTCTTGACCTCGATCCAGTACTTCTCGGCCCGAAGCTGATCGATGAAAACGTCCGCCAGCTCGTGCTCGTCCAGCTTGATCACGGGCAACCACGTACCATCCTGCGTTTGATCGCGGACCATGAAGCTGAACATGAACACGAACGCCAGGGGCATCGCCAACCACCAGACCAGCACCATGCGGTCCTTCAGGACGACGCGAATATCGTTCAGGGCTATGCGCAGGACGTTCACGCGATCCTCCCCGACTCGAATCGTTTTCGCAACACACTCGTCCCGGCCGCGGCCAGCAGGACCCCTGCAGCCGCCAGGTAGAGACTGGGTCCGAGGGATTCCCAGATACCGCGGGACAGAAACAGACTCTCGATGCCGTAGTTCCCCATGCGAATCATGGTCCACCGGCCCACCGCCTGCAGGGCCGTCGGCAGTTCACTGAAAGGCATGAAGCTGCCGCCCAGCACGGATGCGAACAGGAAGACAAACACCGTAATCGCATTGGCCATCTCGGTGGATCGCGAATAGCCGTAGATCAGAGCCAGCGCACCGATCACGAAGACGTTGAACGACGTCAGAACGACGAAGAGCATGATGGGGTTCCGCCAGCCGATTCCGAATACGATCGCCGTGAACAGGATCAGAAGAAGCTCGCAGATCCAGCATACGGCGAGACAGCGGACCGTTTTCGACAGCAGAATCTCCCAGAGCGTGACGCCGCCGGCCAGCAAACGGGAGATGGTATGCCCCTTGTACTCCTCGAAGATGTCGGCAAAGACGCCGTTGGCAATGAAGCAGACCCACATCAGCATGAGCCCGGGAAAGACGATCTGGAATACCTCTTTCATGAGTTCGGGTCCTCCACTGCCGTGGGCTTCGCGTTCGCGGTCGGGACGTAGTCTGAGGCATTGACCGTCTTGAACTGCACGAGCGGCGGAAACAGGTACGGCTCAACCGTTTTCAGACGCTCGATGGAGCTGGAACCGATCCGGGCAACCTCCAGGGAGTTTGGCATCTCGTCCCTCTCGATCATGTCGCGAATCCCTTTGATCTGCGGTTGCAGGAGCTTGAGGGCCTCGGAGACGCCGATGCAGACGATGAGCAGTCCCTCCTCCACGACGCGAGGCAGGATGGCCTGGGCCGGGTTCTTGTACAACGTCAGCTTCGTGGGGGCGCCGTCGAGCAGATCGACCGTGAGGTTCTCCGGCAGCACCAGGAAGGCGGAGACCTTCCGCCTTTCAACCAGTCGGATGCCTTCCGCCTCCGTTTCGACGAGGTGCAGTCGGAGGTTCTCTGGCGCCTGGCCTTGCCCGGCGACGGATCGCAGCACGCTGGAAAGGAAATCGTCGTCCCGGTCGAGAACGGCCAGATCGATCTTCACGTTCTTCTGGAGGTCGCTTTGCGGCGAGAACACCAGCGACATGACGACCGCCGTGAGTACCGGGATCATCATGAACACGATCAGACCCCACGGATGCCGGGCATCCCGCAGCAGGTCCTTCTTGACTAAGGTCCAGATCGTTTTCAATCCCGCAACTCTCTTCCCGTAAGTTTCAAGAACACACTCTCCAGGCTCGGCTTCTGGACGGAGACATCCGTGACTTCGATTCCTCCTTCGCCGAGCTTCTGGAGGAGGGCGACGACCTTCATCTGGCCCGGCGCGAGACTCACGGCCCCGGTGTTCTCTGCCGCATTGAGGATGTGGACGTTCTGATCCTCCAGGGCCGCCCGGAACCGGGCAGCCGCAAATGGACCGCTGACCGTGACGATATCCCCGTCGCCGGCCACCTTGGCCAGTTCCTCGACCGAGCCGGTTTCGAGAATCCTGCCGTGGTCCATGATCGCGATCCGATCGCACAGCGCCTCGGCCTCCTCCAGATGGTGCGTGGTGAAAAGGATCGTGGCGCCCTCGGCGGCGATTTGCCGAATGATGTCGAGAATGTTGTTGCGGGCCTGCGGGTCGATCCCGACGGTCGGCTCATCGAGCAGCACGACCTTCGGATTATGCACCAGCCCGATGGCGAGATTCAACCGGCGTTTCATGCCCCCGGAGAACTTCGAGACGGGCTCCTTGGCCCGATCCTTCAGGCCCACGCGGTCGAGCCACAAATCGATATTGGCTTTGAGCTTCGACCGCGGCAGATCGAACAGGCTGCCCCAGAACATCAGGTTCTCGCGTGCAGAAAGCTCTTCGTACAACGCCAGGTCCTGCGGAACCAGTCCGAGGAGCCGCTTGGCCGCTTTCGGGGAGCTCCATACGTCGATCTGGGCGATGCTCACCCGCCCGCGATCGGGCTTTAGCAATCCCGAGATCATGGAAAGCGTCGTCGTCTTGCCCGCGCCGTTGGGCCCGAGGAAGCCAAACAACTCCCCCTCGGAGACCTCCAGCGAGATCCCATCGACCGCCCGCAGGCTGCCGTAGCTCTTTTGCAGATCCTCAACCTGAATCATCGTGTCAGACTCCCCAGCAAGGACCGATCCGATCGCACCTCCCTGCTATGTCGGATGGGAGGAGGCTTTATTTCTCCGATTCCATCTCGACCGCGGACCGGACGGCACAGAAACGGTTCGCTCCGCCTACCCGGCCTAAGCTGCCGAGGTCGAACCAACAAATCTCCCGGCCGTAGCCCAGTGCCTTCTTTGTACTCCCTACGATCTCTGTGGTAAACCGGAAATCGTAGACTAAAATGACAGGTAACGACGTTTCCAATTCTGACAACCGGTTGTTGGCGTTCTGTGGATCGGGTGCAGATGATCGAGGACAGGTTCCTAATCTGGCGGTTCAATCGCGGAGACCCGGCGGCTCTGTGCCGGATCTATGAGAAGCACCGCGACGGCCTGCTGAAGGTGGCGGCCGCCTTGCTCAGCGACCGTAGCGGCATCGAGGATGTACTGCACGATGTCTTCGTGGACTTCGCACAGAGCGTCGGGCGGTTCGAGCTTCGCGGCAGCCTCAAGGGGTACCTCTCCATCTGCGTCGCCAACCGGGCTCGGGACCGGAACCGCATGCTCCGGCGGCGAGGCTCCGTGAATCTGGACGAGGCTTTGCCCCAGCCGCCGGGCACTGATCAGCCGGAGCATGCGGCCATCAGCCGAGAGCTTCTCGCCCGGCTGGACGCCGCGATGGCTGAGTTGCCCGACGAGCAGCGCGAAATCATCGTCCTGCACGTGCAGAGCAAGCTGCCGTTTCGGGAGATCGCCAGGCAGCAAGAGATCTCCATCAACACCGCGATGAGTCGCTACCGGTACGGCATAGACAAGCTCCGTTCGATTGTGGATGGAGAGCTGAAACCATGACTGACAACAGAGATACGAAACGCGTGGTCGAGACATATCTGGCGAGTCTGACGACGCCGAGTGCGGACCGAGTAGATGCAAAGGTCCTGCCGGATGCGTTGACGGCCATGCACAAAGCCAAACAACAAGCGGCTCAACCGGGCCGCATGCTATGGAGAACGATCATGACGAGCAGAGCAAGCAGACTGACCGCGGTGGTCATTGTCGCAGGCGCGGTGCTATTCGCGGTTTTCGACAGCTTCACCCAGCCTGCCTGGGCCTTCGCGGACGCGATCGAAGCGATCAAGAACTTCCGAGCCATCTACGTGGTCGGGGCCTTCCCCACCGGCACGGCGGAGATCTGGATTCGAGCCAACGCGGACAAGACACGTTCCGCGGACATGGTCGTTCGCAGCAGTCACGGTTTCATCACATGGACGCAGGACGGCTCGACCTATCACTATGATCCCGGCCAGAACACGGTGTATTTCGAACAGGCGATCACCATGGGCATGTCGCAATGGCTCGGTCCCGAACTCCTGGAGATGTTCAGCACGGCGGAGAACGCGAAGGTCATGCACGGCAAAGACCCGGCCACGGGAAGGGATCGCGTCACGCTGATGTGCAGCCTGACCGACGTGAACGGGGCACAGTCCTGGATCATCGAGTTCGACAAGGCGAGCAAGCTGCCGGTGGCCTTGAGACAGTGGCGGAATCTGGATCGTAGCGGGCCGCCCTATTTCGATGCCTTCAAGGTGATCTACTACGAGGATTTGCCGGACGAGGTCTTCAACATTTCCGTTCCGGGCGACGCGAAGTACGTCGAGAAACCGCTGGTGATTCCCGAGACGGCCGTGGGCGTCTTGAGCGACCCCCGGGACGGGATCCCGACCGAAGGCATGACACAGCAAGAAGCCGCCGAGAGGACCGTGCGGGCCGTGTATCAAGCAGTCATCGACCAGGACATCAGCGCTCTCAAGAGCCTCAGTCCCCTGTGCCGAAATTGGGGCGACGAGCTTCTGCGGAAGGTCATCTTCAAGCCGGACAAGGACGATCGCATCGTGGAGATCCTGGAGATCGGGCAGATCAGCAAGACGGGACAATCCCCGCTGGGCCCGATTGCGGCCGTGCCGGTCGTGGTCAAGCTGAGAAACGGTAAGAAGGTCCAGGAACAGATGATCGTGCAATTCCGCCAGGTCGGGGAGAAACCCTCCTGCGTCGTCCACGGTCCCTACGGCCTGCCCTGTGAGATCGAATAGCCGGCCTCGCCCATCAGCAACAGTCAAGAGCCGCCCGGGGAGCCTTCCAGCGGCTCTTTTCATGCGCCTTCGGTTCTCGTGGAAAACGCGGAATTGACGTAGACTAATCCAGGCCGGTCAGTCGTGTAAGAGGTGACGAACGGCCGTTCTGAGTGTTGGGTGTCGGCGAAACACGATGGAAGACAAGTTGTTGATCCTGCGGTTCAAACGCGGCAGCACAGAGGCCCTATGCCGCATCTATGAGAAGTATGAAGGCGTCATGCTCACGGTGGCCGCGGGGCTGCTGAACGATGTCAACGCCGCTCAGGACATGGTCCACGATGTCTTCGTCGCCCTCGCCCAGTCGCCTGAGCGGCTCCGGCTGAGCGGGAGCCTGCGAAGCTATCTGACAACCTGCGTGGCGAATCGCGCCCGGGATCGGCTGCGAGCAGGCAAACGGCTCGTGACCAGCCTGGGCGAAACGGAGCCCGAAACCGATGAGCGGGCGATGCCGCTGGGCCGGGCGATCCGCGATGAGGAGCTCAGACGGCTTGCGGAGGCTCTGGCGACGCTGCCCTATGAGCAGCGGGAGGTCATCATCCTGCACCTCAAGGGCGAAGTGACTTTTCGGGAGATCGCCGATATCCAGGACGTATCCATCAACACAATCCAGAGCCGGTACCGCTACGGAATTGATAAGCTGCGGTCCCTGTTGAATGGCGAGGTGGAAGAATGAAATCCGCAGAACGAATAGAACAGTCCGTGCGAAGGCTCTCCATCCAGGCCGACGCCGAGAACCGGGAGCACACGCTCCGCGATCTCGTCGAGACGCATGCACAACAGAAACGAAAGACGCAGGCGTTCAGCCTGCTCAGGTATGGGAGAATCATCATGAAACAGAAACAAAGGAGAATCGCCGCGGTAGTTGCAGTCGGTGTGCTCCTGATCGGCCTGTTCAGCCTGAGCACAGGGTCCGTGGCCTTCAGCCAGGCGAAGCACGCGGCCAGTTCCACGCTCTCATGGCTTAAGGGTATGCTTACGGGAAACACGCCAGAAGAACCGGCCGCCCTGCCTCCTGGGCCGGTCGAGACCAGTGAGCAGACGGCAAGCGAGGATCGCCGGGCAATCTGGTGCGCTGCCCATTTTTTCGATGTTCCCGAGAGCCAACAGGGCCTATGGCAGTCCCTCAAGGACCAGGGGATCGAGTTCGTCGAGGCATCGGCTGAACCCCCCGTGCAGTACGCGGTTCTCAGCCGGGAGCAGGCGGAATCGTTCAGCACCGGCACGACCCTCAGGTGCATCAGCGCGCCACGCGTGACGGTGCTGGAGGGCGAGACAGCAGGCATGGCCATGACGAACGATCAGCGGTCAGGAGGGTTGGCTCTGGGCTGGCTGCCCACAATCTCCAGCAACGGCGAGGAGGTCGTGTCGACCCTCTCATTTCATGATGGGCAAAACGGCTTCGAGATTCCGGATGTCAGCACCGAACCGGGTGGTATGGTGCTGATCCGGGCAAGGGGGATGTTCCCGGACGCAAAAGACGGCCTGGGACAAAGCCGCGGCGACACCGGGGAGGTCCTCGTCCAGATCCAAGTCGAGATCCAGTAGGCTTGGGCTCGAAGACAACCAAACGAATCACGCCATGCCACGTGAGAGCCGGCCCCGCTCGGACCGGCTCTTCGTTTGCGCGGCGTAGACCCGCGAGCGCCCCCCCACTCAGAGGTTGCCACATCCGGGTCGAGGAGAATGTCCGACGGATGTCCTTGCGGCCCGGGAGCATTATCGGGACTGTCTTTCACTACCGGGCGTGCGATGCCGAAATCGCCCTAAACTCCATCGCCAAACCAGTCGATTTGAGGGAATGTCTGTCGTGGGAGGTCGGCAGCCTCATTGCAGCCGTATGAAAGGGAATTCATAATGTCCTTCTTAGGACTGATAAAAATGCTTGCATGGTCTGGCCGGCCGCGTTATAGTGAATAGGATCGGTTAGCATGTAGCCTTGATCATCCGCACCGAATCGAGGTCCCGTGGCTTTGAAGGAGGAGGCGGATCGGCTTTTTGTGAGGCTGTGGATGCAGGATCGGAGACCTGGGTGAACGCGCAATTCGGGACGATCTGTGTAACACACGGTCCCTCTGCGCATCAGAACCACCCCACCGTTTTCCACAACGGCCAGTCGCTGGCAGGAAGGAGGTAACCAGTCAAGTCCGGATTCCACCGTGTTATCGCGCACATACGCGAATTCCAGAAGAAAACTTGAGGTGGGTGAGATCTGTTGTCGCACGGAACCGTATTGCGGGTCCCAAGCGCGATCTGTTGCGTTTGGGGGCCCGACACATGCCCGTGAGGCAGGTGCCTTGGTGTGTGAAAGGGGTCCTAAACGCGATTCATCGCGGCTGGGGACTCGAAGCAAATCAGAGTGGTGTTTTTTCTATGGAGGACGTTATGTATCGAAAGCATGTGTGTGTGGCTGCTCTGTGCCTGGCGATGGCCATGGTCGGCAGCGCAGGAGCCCAGACGATACTCTTCGAGTTCTGGGACAACATCGGCGGCGGCACCGCCGTCAGCGACCTGACGAGCAACGCCCTTTATCCAGACAATCCGACCAGTTCGGCGTTTCTGGAGGTGTTCCAGAGCCCCTCGGGCCGCGCCGACAACTACGGCGTTCGCGCCCGGGCCTATCTGACCCCGCCCGAGACGGGCGACTACACCTTCTGGGTCGCCGGGGATGACAACTGCCAACTCTGGCTGAGCACCGACGACACTGCCGCCAATGCGACGATGATCGCACAGGTTGCGAGTTGGACAGGCGTGGCGGAATGGGGCAAGGAGGCCGGACAGCAGTCGGCTCCGCAGTCCCTCGTCGCGGGCCAGGCGTACTACATCGAAGGCCTGATGAAGGAAGGCGGCGGCGGTGACAGCCTGGACGTCGGCTGGGCCGGCCCGGGCATCGGCGACGCGACCACGGTCATCGCCGGTCAGTATTGCACCCCGTTCGTCCGCCTCCAGGCCCGCAGCCCTGAGCCGGCCGACGGCGCGGTCGATGTCACCAGCCCGATGTTCAAGTGGGTCCCCGGCGACACGGCTGCAATGCACGATGTCTACGTCGGGACAACGCCCGAGCTGACCGCGGACAATCTCCAGATGGGCACGTGGCCGAACATGTTCTACTATCTCGGCACCCTCGAGCCGGGCGTCACCTACTACTGGCGTGCGGACGGTATCGCCGCAGATGGCAGCAGGATCACCGGCAAGGTCTGGAGCTTCACCGTGCAGCCCATGACGGCCTCCCGACCGAATCCGGAAGACGGCGCCGTGGACATCGCGGTTCTTCCGACGCTGTCCTGGGCGGTGGGCCAGACCGCGGTTTCGCACATGGTGTACCTGAGCGCGGACGAGGCCCTCGTGACTGCGGGCGACGCCTCTGTGCTGGTCGCCAGCCAGGCTGAGACCTCGTTTACCGTGACGGCCGACCTGGCCGCATTCTCCAAGTACTTCTGGCGCGTGGATGAAGTGGACGCCGAGGGCGCGGTTATCGCCGGTCCGGTGTGGAGTTTCTCGACCGTCGTCTACACTCCAATTCTGGACGGACAGACGGCCCTGCTCTACGGGAATCGTCTGGCGCCGTACATCACGTCGGTCGACGTGGCCACCCCGCTCGATCTGACAGCCGAGGGCAAGCTTTCGGACCTGGCTATTCGTTTCCAGGGCCGTGCGGCACGCACCGATGGGACGGGCGAGCTCAGCTATGACGAAGCGACCGGATCGTACTCCCTGACGGGCACCGGCGCGGACATCTGGAACAACGCCGATGAATTCCGCTATGCCTACAAGGCCCTGAACGGCGACGGCACCATGGTCGCCCGCGTGACCAGCGTCGGCACCGGCACCAGCGAATGGTCCAAGGGCGGCGTCATGATCCGCCAGAGCCTCGCGGCCGGTTCCACCCATGCCTTCATGCCGATCACCGGCGCGAGCGCAACAGCCGCAGCCGGCGGCAACGGCGCCAGCTTCCAGCGGCGCCTTGAGACCAACGGCGCCTCGTCGAACTTCGACAGCACCACGGTCGTCACGGCCCCCTACTGGGTGAAGATCGAGCGTGTCGGCAGCAGCTTCACCGGCTCCGTTTCGGCCGACGGCGTCGCCTGGACACAGATGGGCGATCCGGTTACCATCGCGATGGCGGACCCGGTCCTGATCGGTCTGGCCGTCACATCACACACCAGCGGCGAACTGCGGACCTTCACGTTCGACAACGTCGCCACGACGGGCAACGTCACGCCGGAAGGCGCGTTCGAAGCCTGCGATTACATCCCGATCACCGGCAACGATCCGGCTCCGATCAGCGTTTCGCTCACCGATGGGAACGGCAACGTCGCAACGGTAGCCTATGATGATCCTGCCGCTACTCAGATCACCGAGTCGACGATGTGGAAGATCCCGCTCTTTAGGTTTGCGGGCGTGGACCCGACGAACGTCGTGAGCATGCAGCTCGCGGTGGGCGATGGCCTGCCCGACGGCACCGGCATCGTCACGTTCGGCCCTGTCCGGACGGTTCTCCCCGAAGTGGCCGACGTGACCGCACCGGGCGATGAAGTGATTGGCGTTCCGAATGACGGCGATTGGCCGGGCGCGGAATACCCCGCACTGGCCATCGACGACAATGTCAGCACGAAGTTCCTCCATTTCAAGGGTGAGACAGAGGCCAGCGGCATCATCGTGACCCCGTCGATGGGTTACACGCTGGTCACCGGCCTGACGTTCACGACCGCCAACGACGCGGCAGAGCGTGATCCGGCCGCCTACGAGCTCTATGGCTCGCAGACCGGCGCCGATGACTCGTGGGAGCTGATCGCTTCCGGCGCCATCGTGGACTTCACCCAGACGGCCGCCTGGCCGCGATTCACGAAGAACACGACGCCCATCGAGTTCCCGAACACGGTGGCCTATGCCCAGTACAAGGTCATGGTCACCGCCGTTCGCGCCGCTTCCAGCGCCAACAGCATGCAGGTTGCGGAGATCGAGCTCCTGGGCCTCGCAGCCCCCGAGCCGGAGAAGCCCGTGGTTCTCTGGGTTTCCTTCCATGGCGCCGATGATGCACCGTCGGCCAACGCTGCCGGCGCCGGTTTCACCGAGGCAGTCGACAAGCCGTACACCGATCTGCTGAAGGCCAACGGCTACAACACAGTGCGCTATATCCAGACGGGCACTCCCGACCTGAGCATCGTTAATGCTGCGGGTCTGGTGATCGTCAGTCGCTCGGTTGGCAGCGGCAGCTTCCAGAACGATGCCGCCTCGATCTGGAACGCCCAGGTCACGGCTCCCATGATACTCACGAACGGGTACCTCCTGCGGTCCAGCCGCCTCGGCTTCACTGCCGGTACGAGCATGCCCGACATCACCGGGGACATCACCCTGACGGTCAACGACGCGGCTCACCCGATTTTCGCGGGGATCGCACTGACCGACGGCACGATGAACAACCCGTATACCGGCGTGGTCGTGTATCCCACGGACGGGACGTCGGTGGCACGGGGCACCTCGATCAACAGCGATGCGCCGAACGCCGAGGGCGCCATCCTGGCGGTGGTTTCGCAGGCATCGGCGGCCACGGGTCCTGCCGGCGCCATGGTCATCGGCGAATGGCAGGTGGGTGCTTCGATCACGCACTCCGGCGGGGCCGGAACGGATGTGCTGGGCGGTCATCGCCTGGTCTTCCTGACTGGTGCTCGCGAGAAGGATGGCATCCACTCGGAGACGGCGGGTCTCTACGACCTGTACGACGATGGAACCCAGATGTTCCTCAACGCAGTGGAGTACATGCTCCAGTAAGTTGAACGGTGGAATTAGTTGACTGGTTGTGCATCGAGGGCTGCGGGCCAACGCTCGCAGCCCTCTTCCTTTGGGGCCGTAACGAGAGCCAAGGCAGTCCACGGAACACGGATGCTTGCCGGGAATGACGCCGACTGCTATAATGCCACTGAAGGGGGGCGATAGTCTGTCGCACGGGCCCAATGAGACAGGTCGGGATATGGGTGGAATGGCCGCATTGATGGAGTTGATCGACGCGTGAAATTCGGGATGATTGTCAATCCGACGGCGGGTCCCACCAACGCGCATCGCAAGGCACAATCGCTGCACGCGGTTCAGGCGATCCTCAGGGACTGCGAAATCCGAGGGTTGGAGACCACGTCCCGGGAAGAGTTCATGCAATGTGCAGCGGAGCTGGCCCGTGAAGTCGAGGTCCTCATCGTGGCCGGCGGGGATGGGTCCTTTTCCGACGCAATCAACGCATTGGACAGCGAGACGACCTTCTCCTATCTGCCGTTCGGATCGGGTTGCGCCATGCGGTATGCGCTGGACCTGCCGCCGCAGCTCACCCGCGTCGCCAAGCGAATCAAGGAGGGCCGGCTCAGACGGTACGACCTGATTCTGTGCGACGGCGTGCGAAAGGGCTTCATGACCAGCGTCGGGCTCGAAGCGGACATCATCCACCGCCGGGAGGCGCTCCGCGACAGCGGCATCAACGGGCCCCAGGCGTACGCCATGGCCACTTTCGGCTCGTTCTTCACCGAGCTCGAACGGACCGACATGTCCATCCGGCTCGACGGCGAGGAACTCGCCGTGCCCAACGCCGTCACGGCGATCGTGACCAAGATCCCCTACTACGGCTACAAGATGAAGATCGTGCCCAACGCCGTCTTCGACGACGGGCGACTGCACCTGCTCGCCATCAACTCCGGATGGGCCGAGATCGTCGGAGGCGTCGCGAACGCCTTCCTGTACGAGAACAAGATGGGCATCTACAAAACAGCCAGGGACATCCGGATCACCACGCAGCGAGAGCGATACGCCCAGGTCGACGGCAACATCTACCGCAAGGGCACGAGCTTCGAGTTCAAGGTCCTGCCCCAGGCTCTTCGAGTGTGGTGCTGACCCGGTCGCGGCGTCGCACACCATCCGGCGGCGGTCTACTCTTGCGAGCGACGGCTGCGGCCCGTCATCGGGACGAACCGCACAGGCATCACCGCCTTGCGGTGCAACTGCCCTCCTTCGTCTTTCGTCAATAGGATCAGGTGTTGGAATCCATGTTCCCCCTCGACCGGCAGGATCATTCGCCCTCCCGGCTTGAGTTGCTCGATCAGGGGCGGAGGAACCTCCTGTGCGGCGGCCGTGCCGATGATGGCGTCGAAGGGCCCTTTGTCGGGCCAGCCGTAGAAGCCGTCCCCCACCCGGACATGGACGTTGCCGTAACCCAGTTTCGTCAGTGCCTCGATGGCAGACTTCGCCAGGGGTTCGAGGATCTCGACCGAGTACACCTCGCGCGCGATCTCGGCACAGACCGCTGCCTGGTAGCCGGACCCGGTGCCGATCTCCAGAACCACCGAGTTCGGATCGAGGGCGAGCGCTTCGGTCATAAACGCCACGATGTAGGGTTGGCTGATCGTCTGATCGTGGCCGATATCCAAGGGGTGATCCGCATACGCAAGGCCTCGCAACGACTCGGGGACGAAGGCGTGCCGGGGTACGGAGCGCATGGCCCGCAGCACATTCGGATCGCGGACGCCTCTCGCCTGGATCTGGACTGCCACCATTTGCTCCCGCTCCGGGACTCGCTCTGCAAACGCCGGGTGACGTGCCGCGTCAACATTGGCCGGCGGAGGTTCCTCCTCACCCACAACGGGACTCGTCTCGGGCGGGGATCTCCGGCCCGTACACCCGGAGCCATTCTCAGACGCAGGCGAACACCCGAACGCAAGTGCGAACAGCACGAGTCCCAACAGCAGCAGGTGAAGACGCACTCTCAGGCATGCCGGTTCTTCCCATCGTATTGACATCGCAGACACCTCCATTCAAATCTCAGCCCAAGGTGTACAGATCAATACGCCCGTTCGATGCAGCAAGGGTATTGTAACCCCGCAAAGCGACGCTGTACAGCCTGTGTCTCGACGGGCCTGTTGCCCCGGCTGATCCCGGGAGTATAATGAACCGAGAGATGACAATATGGTTGCCGGCAGGTCACAACGATCGGATGTGTTCAATGCAGAGAGTCCTCTTCTATGCCGTATGGGTGAGCGTGGTGATAACTCAGTTCTCCCTGGCCGCCGAGCCCAATCAGCCGATGCGGCGCGTCCTCACACTGCATCCAACACCGACATACGGACCTCCGATCGAATTCAACTACAGCTTCGGCAGTGCCCCGGCCCCCTTTGAGAAGGAACCCACACTGGAGGGCAAAGAGGTCGCTCGCGGGTGGATTCCCACCTCGCCTCCAACGCCGCTGATTCGCGATGTCACCGCTGGACAGATCCACCTGAAGACGGATCACGACCAGGACTTTACCAGAGGATCACTCGCCACATACCCAAGCCAGTGCAAGGACGGCAAACACTACCTCTTCGCGGGGGTGAAGGTATTCTCGGAGCAAGGGTCGCTCATGGTCCCGTATACAATCGATCTTCGGGTCTATCGACGCGGCTTCCATGGCGGCCTCTACGTCCGGTCCGCGTGGGCGACCCGATTCGAACTCGATGGGCGGGAATGGATATTCACCCTCATCGACAACCTGGATGGCCGGATCGACGGCAACGATCGTCTCATGCTGGCAGAGGCCCAGGCGACCGGCGCCGCACGCGTCGGCCACACGTCCGCCGCACCCGAGACCCTGTTCCTGGATGGACACGCGTTTCGAATGGAGTACGCATATAAACAGATCGAAACGGCGGTCGTCTTGGAGGCCGTCCTGACCGAGATCCAGCTTCCGATGGGTCTGTTGGAGATTCGGGCCGACGGCTGCCGAAGCGTTGCTCTGCGAGACGGCGGACAGATCATCGTGCTGGAAAGACCCGACGGCCTCCTGACGATCCCCGCCGGCCGCTATCGCGTGGACCACTGCTCTCTGGAGATCGAACCGAACGAGTACCAACCACCCCAGTTTGTCGGCGACGAGCGGGAGTTGCCGGTCGAACCGGGCCAGACGGCGTCTCTACGCCTTGGCCTGCCCCTGAACAACACCTTCATCGTGACGCGAGATCGCAACCTGCTGGCCTTCAAGTATCGCCTCGTGGGCGCGGGCGGCGAATTCTACGACCACCCGAGTCTGGCGAGTCAGCCGGCCTTTCGCGTCTACAAAGGGCCCGTGAGAATCGGCTCAGGTTCCTTTGGATTTGGCTGAAGCAACTACGAGCGGCGCTCGTGGCGAGTGCCTTTCTACGGGTTCGGTTCTCTCACAGTGATCCCGGTGCGAGACCTCGGGACAAGGGGTCCGACAGAGGGGCCCCCGGTCGTGGTCGATTGTCCGGCGCGAGATTCGGCCCGCAGCGTGCTTCTGTGGTTCGTCCTGTTCGCTCTGCTGCTGTTGCGAAAGGTCAATCGAACCCGTCGAGCCTGGGTTGTCCTTCTTCCGCTTTTCGCCATTTACGGAATCCTTCACATCGCGGAGAACATGCACAGCAGTTTTGGCGTCTGGTATATCAGTATCTACTTCCGCTCCTTCCTGTGCGACGCGCTTCGGGCTCTCGGACTGGCAATTGCCCTGCTGGCGATGGTATCGGACCTCGTGGAGGCAAGATCTCGACGTTTCCGACTTGTCTTTGCCTGCGTGGTCGTTCTTCTCGCCGGCGGCGCAGCGATCGGCGTCAACGCCCCGGCGGCTTCGAGCACAGAAGCATGGATCGTGGGGTTTGGGGCCATGACATTGCTGTCGGCCTTCGGTCTGGGCATCATTGCCATACTGCTGCGGTGGCTCACAGGACGCTCGGACCCCAGGGTACTTGCAGGCGTGTGTCTTGTGCTGGGAGCCGGCCCAGTTTGCATCCTCGAAGGAATCAATCTGCTGTGCGGGTCCATCCGCCCCTCCATCACAATGGACATTACGATGGTCGGAGGCAGGATCTTCTCGCAGGTTGTGTTCGCCCCCTACCTCATCTTCTTCTGCTTCCTCCTGTTGGCCGTGCTGAGCCCACTGTACCGGCGGCGACTCACCGGCTGCTTCACAGGGGAGATCCCCACCTCGCGCGATGCTTGACAGGGAACGGTGGATCGACTATCCCTTCCTCCATGCAAAGGACAGCCGGCTTGTTGATCCTGTTGCCGCTGTTGGTGGGCGGAAAGACCGAGGTTTCGGCACCGAACTACCCCAATCTGATGGATTGCCCGTTCGAGGTGGATCCGAACCTTGTCGTGGGCAAACTCCTGGGATGGGTGAGGGTCGAATTGGGCAAGGAACTGATCCACACGCGACCGTGGTACGATCCGAATGGGGACCTTGCCCGGGTCGAGGTCGTCAGCGGGCCCGCCGGCGTGCGGATCGTCAACCGGCCGAAGACCAACTCATACACCCTTTTCTGGACGCCGAAGGAAGTGCAAACCTGCGCCATCGTCGTGCGGGTTACGGATGCCCCCCGGACCGGGGAACCCAAGAGCGACACCGGCACGATCCTCGTTCAGGTCGTCCCGCGCGGCAAACACCTGGCGCCGCGAGGTTGCGGAGGCCCACCACAGTAACCCATCGATGCCCATGAACTGCAAGAAATGCGGCGCCTGTTGCATCGCGCCATCAATCACGACAGCGATCCCCAACATGCCCAGAGGCAAACCCGCCGGTGTGCGATGCGCCAATCTGACCGAAAAGAACGAGTGCCGTCTCTTTGGCCGGTCCGAACGGCCATCGTTTTGCCTTGCCTGGCCCCCGACGCCCGAGTTGTGTGGCGACGGTCTCGATGAGGCCATCCGGAACATCGCAGCCCTCGAAATCAACACCGGATAACTGGAAACCACGCAAGGAACAGCCGCCTAGCCGGTGAGATTTCCCTCTGCATCATTGCAGAATCAGATCCGTTGCGGCCCGGGCGTACCTCTCTGTCTGCGCAGACCCCCAACAATGCAGGTCACCCTATAGGATCAACTCGCAATTCGAGGGCTCCGGCACAGGATCTGAGGCCAGCGATTCTTTGGATCAACAGGCGCGCAGCACCGTGTGCAGTCCCCGAACCCTACTGATATCGAAGGCACGCCATCCCCTCACAGGTGCGCGATTGTGCGCAGACACCCCACGCACAACCACAACGGCATGTACCTCGCGGGGACAGCGTGTACCAACTCTTGTGTTTACCGCCTGCTGAAATGACTTCAGCAAAACCGATAGTAGACTACTTGCGCCCGAGTTCGGCCTTCAACTGGCGTTCGGCCTCAAGCCAGTTCTGCTCATCCTGACCCGGCAGGCAGCCTTTCTTTGTCCAGATCTCTCTGGCTCGCTGCGAGATCTGATCGTACGTGGGTGCCTTGCCGGAAGTCGTCTGGGGCGTCTTCACGGTTGTCGGGTGCGGCACCGTGGCGGTAGCAGTCCCTGAATAGACGCCACCTGTCGTTGTGGGAACGGTTCCTTTTGAGTTTCTTGCCATCGTTAAGCCTCCTTACTCAACCAATAATCCCTGCGACCGAGCATCACCCTTGTGATACCCTTCGACGGAATCGCCAGAATCCACATCGGCCCCGTCGGCGAACGATTCGTGGGTTTCATACGACCCCGATCATCCTGCGGTTCACAAGTCGCCGGCCCGCTCACAGGTCTCATACTCGTCAAACAAGGCAACCAACCTTGTCCATGGTGTGCAATTCTGCACAGCCGCCACAGTTTGTCAAGTCTTTTATGTGCGTAAAGTCACAGAGACCCGTAGGCGCCGGCAGGACAGTCAATCGCACTCCAACGAGACGGGGCCGCCCATTTTGGCGCGTTGCGACGGATGGCTCATACCCTGAAAAATGCCTTGTGGCGGTAGAGGAACCACAGAAGCAGCCAACGGGCCGCAAACGCACCCAACGGCAACACCAGAGGCGAGAACATGCCGACGTGGCCGGCGATCCCGCCGAGGAAGAACTGGGCGATCGCCCCGAAGCTGACGAATCGCTGCAGGAAATAGACCGTGATCGCGTTCATGCCAATGACGACGAAGAAGAACGCCAACCTGTGGTATCCCTTCACGTCGATCACCCAGTAGAACAACGCCAGCAGCAACAGGCTCCAGCCGCCTGCGAACAGCACGTAGGAACTAGTCCAGAGGATCTTGATGATCGGGAAGACGCAGCCCCAGGCATAGCCGACGGCCACGCACGAGGCCCCGGCGGCCGCGAGACCCGCCGCTTTGCAAGAACCGGTCCGGTCGCTGCGAAGCCACTGCCCCGCCAGGGCGCCGAGCAGGGCCGTGCACACGGCCGGGAACGTCGAAATCAACCCTTCGTTGTCGCCGTACTTGTAGCAGAGCGAGCCCGGAATCACGTGCTGGTCGATCCACGAGGACAGGCAGCCTTCCATCGTCAGATTGCCCGCTCCATACCCCGGGACGGGAACCAGCATCGTGACAGCCCAATAGAGCAGCAGGACCGCGCCAACAAGGATCACCTGGGCTCGCCATCGCAGGTGTATCGCGATCAGCGAGGCAAAGAAATAGCACAGGGCAATCCGCTGCAGCACGCCGGGCCAGCGCATCTCGGGCCAGTTGAACTCCAGCAGGCCGTTGTAGATCAGGCCCAGCAACAGGAGCAAAGCCGTCCGGCGGACGATGTGCAGGTGGACCCGGACCAGGTTCTCCCCGCGTTCGACGCGCCGACAGATCGAAAAGGGCAGCACCACACCCATGACGAAGACAAACAGGGGAAAGATCAGGTCCTCGAAATGGAAGCCCTCCCACTCGACATGGCTCAACTGGACGCCAATCGTCTCAGTGATCGGATGCTTCCAGATCTCAGCCAGGCTATCGAAGATGGCCCCGCCGCCGATGATCCAAAACATGTCGAAGCCACGCAATGCATCGATGGAAAGCACACGGGCACTACCTGATTCGCTCTGCCGATTCTCCACAGTCCGTCCTATCATCCAATGCGACACGTTCCGTTCCCGGCACGCAGGACACGTCCCTGCGTACCGCGGCATACGATACCAGACGCCTGAGCCGGCTGCAATGTTCTCCCTTCCGTACTACAATCCTTCAGATATCCCCTTTGGTTGCGGCCGACGGTCGCGATGGGTCATCCCTGCTCTTGAAATCTCACCGGAACTGCGGTATCCTGAGGCGAACTGGATTTGGCAACTTGAATCTGAAAGGGTACCGTTCATGACCGCCAACACACGTCACTCGCTGATTCTTGTCACAGCTCTGTCGATCTGCACAACGGCTGTCGCTTCCGACGCCGATCCGTTCATCGGGCGCTGGGCCCTGACCATTCCCGGCGGCGGCGCCGGCTGGCTGGGCGTCACCCAGGAGCAAGGGTACCTCGACGCCGGCATCCTCTGGGGCGGCGGCAGCGTGCTCCCGGTGGACAGCGTCTTCACCACCAATGACGGCCTGTGCGTCGTTCGCCTGCAGAAGGTGGAACGCAAGGACGCCGACGGAAAGGTGGTCCGCACACAGATGTTCCCGGAAGTTATCATGGCCAAGGTCGATGGCGACTTTCTCCAGTTGACCCAGATTCAACCTCACAGGGATGGAATCGGGTACGACGAGCGGCAATTCACCGGCAAACGGATTGCCCCCCTGCCCATGAAGCCCGACCTGTCGAAAGTCAAGTTCGGCGTTCCCGTCCCCCTCTTCAATGGCACGAGTCTCGACGGCTGGAAGTTGACCAGCGACGGCCAGAAGAATGGCTGGTCAGCCGAAGGCGGGCTGCTCGTCAACAAGGCTGTCCAGCCGGAAGGCCGTCACGTTTCCTATGGCAACCTCCGGACCATCGATGAATTCGAAGACTTCAATCTGAAGCTGGAAGTCAGAGTCAACAAGGGCGAGAACAGCGGCGTCTATCTGCGCGGCATCTACGAGGTCCAGGTCGCGGACACGTATGGCAGGCCCCTCGACTCGCACAACATGGGCGGCGTCTACAGCCGAATCACGCCCCGCATGGCCGCCGAGAAGCCGGCCGGCGAGTGGCAGACGATGGACATCACGCTCGTGGATCGCCACGTCACCGTGATCCTCAACGGCCGGAAGATCATCGACAATGAGCCGCTTCTCGGCTGCACCGGCGGCGCCCTGACCTCCGACGAGTTCAAGCCCGGCCCGATCTACCTCCAGGGCGACCACACGGGCATCTGCTATCGCAACATCGTCTTGACACCGGTCGTAAAGTAAGAAATGCCGAACGCTTCCATTCTGCGGCGTTCCAGAGACACAGCGCGTTCGTAGTGTGCCCGTAAGGGCATATCTTCATCACCCAGGCGAAGAAGATAGCGCCATACGGCGTCACTACGAACACCGCCGTGGACCGCCGGGCTCATCGTGAATTCATCCCGCGACCGCCGGCCGGCCCCATGGAGCCAGGGCCGATACGTGATGGAGCCGACGAGTCTTCCGGCGAGCCCTCCTGGACGTCGTATTGCGAGCCGGAGAAATCACGGCTTTCGAGTGCGCTCCAGGCCTGTCCCGAGCCCGTCTCCGAGGACAATTGCCTGAAACCGCCGACAAGCGCCGTGGTCGTCGATGAGATCGTGTCGATGCAGACGAGAAAAACCAATGCATGCGCGACGAGCAGCGAGAGCCGCACGAGCGCATGCCCGAAGGTGCGAGGCCGAAGGAAGAGCCGAATACACGCATAGATGACGAGACCCAGCGTCACCACCGCCAGCACCGGACACAGCACCATTCACACGAGGAAAGCAGCCCCCGGCTCCCTGTCGAAATCACGGAGGTACGCCCCGCCGTCGAGGTACAGGGCGACTCCGATGGCCGCGAGGACGAGGGCAACGAGAAATCCCGCGTCCAGCAGGTACCGGGCAAACCATTCGTCGGAGGACGCATCGTCCCCCGATGCGAGGTTGCGCAGTAGCGTAAACATGGGCCGGCTCCTCAGTAGTCGAGAAAAACAATGTCCTCGGGGATCGCCACCACGTCGCGGTGCTTCGGGCCGAGCAGCTTCTTGATCTCGGTGCTGTGCTTGCCCGCAACGCTCTTGAGCTGCACGCTGCTGATGCTCGCGACGGCCTTGGCCGACTCATTGAGCATGACGACCTCGCCGGGATCGAAGACGCCTTCGACGCCGGTGACGCCACTGGGCAGCAGGCTCTTGTGATTCCGCAGGGCCTTCATGGCACCCTCGTCGATCCGAATCACGCCGGCGGACCGGCTGTTGAGAATCCAGCGGGCGCGGTTGCCGAGCTTGCGCTTGGGCATGAAGATCGTGCCGAGCGGCTCACCCGCCATGATCCGGCGGATGACTTCCTTCTCACGGCCGTTGGCCAGCACGATCCGGCACCCTGCGTTGGCGGCGATCTTCGCGGCCTCGATCTTCGTCTTCATCCCGCCGGTGGAGTGCGCGCTGCCCGAGCCGCCGGCGTTGCGGACGATCTCCTCGGTGATCTCGAAGACCACCGGGATCGGCTTGGCGTCCTCGTGCTCCTGCGGGTTCTTGTCGTACAGCGCGTCGATATCCGTGAGCATGATGAGCAGGTCGGCGTCGATCTTGCTCGCGACCAGGGCGCTGAGCCGGTCGTTGTCGCCGAACGCGGTGCCGATCTCCGCCGTGCTGACGCTGTCGTTCTCGTTGAGCACGGGCACGACCCCCAGCTCCAACAGCGCCTCGATGGCGTTGCGCAGGTTCAGGTAGGTCTTGCGGTTGCTGAGCACCTCCGCGGTCACCAGCACCTGGGCCACCTGGACCCCATGCCGCCCGAACGCCTCGCGGTATTCCTGCATCAGCAGCGGCTGGCCGATCGCGGCGCACGCCTGCCGCATCTTCATTTCCCTGGGTTTCTCGGTGAGACGGAGCTGTCCGGCCCCCATGCCGATGGCCCCGCTGGTGACGACGACCACCTGCCGCCCCGCTTCGATCATGCCTTTGACCTGCTCAGCCACGCCGCTGAAATACGCCGTATCGATCCCCCCGTCCTTGGCCAGGGTGTTGGTGCCGATCTTGATGACCACACGTTTCGTCTTGTCGAAGTTTCGCATATGGAGTGATTATACGCCCCACCAAATCACCCCTTCAAGGGCAAAAGAGACCTCGCGCCGGTCAGGGCAAACGGCGAACTCACTGGGTCGTCAAATCCTCCTCACGGTACACCTTGCCGTCGGTGCCATAGTGCCGGAAGGTGATAGTCGGTGATCCCTCGACGCGTTCAACGATGACAACCAGGAACCTGCCTTTGATTCGCAGGTAGCGATATGCGGGCTGCCGCATCGAGAGGCTGAAGCCCTCGGCGTGCTGGTCCGAGTTCGGCCCCCGTACCGAATTCGCGTACGCCGGTGGCGGGGTCCAGACAATCTGCGAGTCCTGTCAAACCTCCCCAATCCTGATCCCATCAGCCATGCAGACGTTCGTCCGTTCCGTCGCCGTCCCGGCATTACCCAACAGGAGGGTCGCCGCCTGACACAACACCAATCTGATCCTGAATACTGCCCTGCCCTTCCGAGCATTCTGTGATGTTCTCGCGCAGAGACGCGGAGACGCAGAGGATTACTCTCTCAGGCCGTTCACGGCACGGGTGATCCCGTCCTTCATCACGGCTTCGCCGAAGTTCAGCAAATAGCCAAGTCTACGGTCAGCGAGCCGGATGTAGGTCTGGATCTGCTTCCTGTGGCTGGCCGCAATCCTCTCCACCGATTTCAGTTCCACGATAACTTTGTCTTCGACGACGATGTCCGCTCGGAACCCCTCGTCAAACTTGACGTCCTTGTACTGGATCGCAATCGGCACCTGCCGCTCGACCCTCATCCCGCGTGTCAGTAGTTCGTATGCCAGAGCGGCCTCATACACCGTTTCCAGCAATCCCGGCCCAAGCTCCCGGTGAACGGCAATAGCCGCGTCAATGATGATTGTTCCAATTTCGTTCTCCGTCATTCTCTGCGCCTCCGCGTCTCTGCGCGAGACATCTTCCTTCTCGCATGCGGTTATGAATCGATCTTCGGCCTCACCCTGTCGAAACCCCTACGACGCTTTGTCGAACACATTCTCATCCGTCAGATATTCCCGAGCTTCGGCCAAGGACGTCATTCTCTGCCGCAGGCATTTGAGCTCCCAGACGTGAAGCTGCCTCCGTATAGCGTCTTGTGCAACATCGCTTCGACTCCTGCCCAAGCGGCGGCTCACCATCGTCAGCAAGTCGTCCAAATTGCTGTCGAGTCGGATTGTCATTGTGCGTGTCTTCATGTGCAATCACCTAAGACGATTCCACGCGTCTCACACTGGATCGGTTCCGCCGCTCTCAGCCTTCGAACTCCATGAAGAATTCATCATCCACGGTGAAGGCTCTCATAGGCTTGAGCCCCAGTTCGAGTTTCTCAAGCATTGACACAAGCTTCTCTCCGTCGACGAGTTCAATTGGCGGCACACCATCCCTGACAGCTTCCCGCTTCGCATCTGCGGTGAAAACCCCCGTCGTGAGGATAATGCCCTTATCCGCACGACCTTGCATAGCCCCCCGGAAGTCCCGTACATGGCTGGCACTCACAGCACCGGAGTACTTCTTGCACTGGAACAGGACCTTGAAGCTGACGAAGGCATTGACCTGCAATATGCCCACTCCGTCGATTCCACCGTCTCCCGATCGTCCGGTGACCGTCACTTCCTCAAAGTCAGATTCACGTAGGAGTCTCTGCGCAAATCGCTCAAAACCCGAAGCGGGTAAGGCTCTCAACCGCTCCAAAACCGCCTGGCGATAACTGCCAGCAGATGATGGCAGCCCACCCTCCGGAGGTGCTGCAGTCGTTTCGTCATTCTCGCCCGGACAACTATCTTTCTCGGTTCCTTGGAACTGAGTGTGTACTTCCTTGAAGAGTCGCAGCGCATCTTCATAGGTGAACTGGCCAAGCTGCCTACCTTTCTCCGTAAGGGTCCACACGCCACGCTTCGATGCATCAATGACCCCAGCCTTGACGAGGTAGAAACGCGCCCAGGCGACCTGATTCTCGAAGCGCGACCACCCGGAAGGCAATGTCTCTGAGAGGATCTCATCTGTAAGACCCATCTTCACCACAACACCCTGATAGGCTTCAGCGGGTCTGGCAGAACCACCAAGATCTCGCAGTACCGCAACGAGAGGACTGAAGTACCTTACGAATCTCGGACCCGAACCTGCTTTCCTTCCCATTCCTATGTCCCGATCCCTTTCTCCCCATCAATAGTCGAGTGTCTCCAACTCGCTTATCCACACCACCACGGGCAGATGGTGCCCAGATCACTTCAGCCATTTCCCGAGCTTCCTCTTCGCCTCATCGTGAGTCACTCCCTTGCCCTCGCGTATCTCCTTCTCGCCTCGCGCGAACTTGACGTTTATGTAGAGGGCATGGATGATATCGTCCATCGTTGCATCATTCGGCAGCGAATCGATGACCTGTTTTGCTGTTTCTTTCGTGTGCATGGTCATTCTCCACCAAGAACCTACCGTAGTATATCACACTCGGGCGATCATTTCCAGAAGCTACCAGCCGGTGACTATGCTTCTTCCGGGGCGGGGAGGAGGTTGTGGTCAGGGTCGGCGCCGCCGAGGAGGTGGGGGAGACTTTCTTCGAGCTCCATGGGTTCAGTCAGCTCTTTCGACAGTTCCGTGAGGAAGCGGCTGGGTTTCATCATGATGAGGCTGCCGCCGCGATTGCGGTAGACTTGCGGGACCACCAGGTAGACCTCGTCGCGGGCTCGCGTCACCGCGACGTGGAAGACACGCCGTTCTTCTTCGAGGTCCTCGTCGTGATTCATGGCCATGTCGGTCGGGAATCGGCCGTCGGCCAGCCAGGGGATGAAGACCACCGGCCACTCCAGCCCCTTGGCCTGGTGGACCGTGCTGAGGATCACGAACTCCTGCTCGACCGGGCCCTCGACGCAGGTCTCGCCGGAGAATTCGCCCGCGAGGGACGTATCCGCGAGAAAGGCCTCGACGTTCTTGTACTGGCCCGCGAAGTTGGCCAAAGCCCGGATATCCTCCCGGCGCATCGCGGCATTGTCGTAGTGCGAGACGAGGTAGTCGTCGTAGAATCGCTTGTTCGCCAGGTCGATGATCTCCGCGGGCGAATCGATCTCGTGCGATTCCTTGAGCAGACCCACGAACTCTTTGAAGAAGGGCTGCGAGCTGGTCGGCAGGAGGCCGGCGGTCTCGATGCCGAGGACCTCGTTGAAGGGGTCGGCGGCGCTGCTGATGTGCTGCCAGACCCGACGGGAGATGGCGCTGCCCACGCGCGGCAGCATCTTGAGCAGCCGCAACCAGGCCAGCTCATCGTGCGGGTTTTGCACGACACGGAGGTAGCAGAGGATGTCCTTCATGTGCGCCTGTTCGAAGAACCGCAGGCCGCCGCGAATATGGAACGGGATATTGCGACGCTGGAATTCGAGTTGGATCTCCAGCGAGTGCCAGTGGCTGCGATAGAGGACCGCGATGTCGTTCAAGGTCCGGCCCTGGTCGAGCAGGTGCAGGACGTACTCCGCGATGAATCGCGACTGCGTGAAGTGGTCCTGGCAGGTGACGATCGCGGGCTTGAGACCCGAGGACCGGATCGCCTTGAGGTTTTTCGGCAGCCGCCGGCTGTTCTGGGCGATACTGGCGTTGGCGAGCGTCAGGATCTCCGGCACAGACCGGTAGTTCGTCTGGAGCTTGTACTCGCGGGCGTCCGGGTAGCGATCCTTGAACGTGATGATGTTCTCAAAGTTCGCCCCGCGGAAGCTATAGATCGACTGCGAGTCGTCGCCGACGACCGTGAGGTTGCGATGCTTCGAGGCCAGCAGATCGACGATCATGCCCTGGATCGCATTGGTGTCCTGGTACTCATCGACGAGAATGTGCTGGAACTGGCCGGCGAGCATCTCCCGCACGTCCGCATGCTCCATCATCAGCCGCAGCCAGGCGCTCAGCAGATCGTCGAAGTCCAGGAGTTGCCTCGCTCGTTTCTTCTCGGTATAGAGCACGAGCACCTTCTCGACCCCCTCCATCTCCTGGATGAACATGGGGAATCGCTTCGTGATGACCGCCTGGAGCGGCTCGAGCGTGTTCTGGAGGAAGCTCGATATCGCGGCCAGGACGTTCTTCTGGGGGAACCGCCGCTCGCGGGTATCGACGCCGGCCTCTTCGACGCACGAAGCCAGCAGGTCCTTGGCGTCCTCGCGGTCGAGGATCGTGAAGTCGGGCGAAATCCCCAGCCGCTTGCCGTGGATTCGCAGGATGCGGTTGGCGATGTGGTGGAAGGTGCCGCCCCAGATGTCCTTGGTTTTCTGCTTGACGAGCAACTCGACGCGATTGAGCATCTCGCGAGCGGCGCGATTCGTGAAGGTGACCAGCAGGATCCGGCCGGGATCCACGCCGTGATGCACCAGCCAGGCGAGCCGGTAGGTGAGCGCCCGGGTCTTGCCGCTGCCGGCCCCGGCGACGACGAGCATCGGTCCACCCGGCGCGGTCGCCACCGCCAACTGCTCGGGGTTCAGGTCCGCGCCAAAGTCGATATCCCCCGCCGCCGTTCGCGACTGGAGTGTGAATTTTCGTGCCATAGTGCCAATACGCCGTCAGTCAGATTCCGTTGACAAGCGAGCATACCACAATCGGTGGCGAAAGTCATCTTATGCATGCCTTGCAGCCCCGCCGGACTCGGCCATTCTTCACGACCGAGCCCGCAGAGCAACACACGCACGGCATACCAGGCTCAATCGAACTCGGACTTCGCGATATCAACCACCTCGAAATGACGGTCGCCGCGAGGGATTTGCACCGACACCTTGTCCCCGACCGAGCAGCCAAGGATGGAGCTTCCGATCGGCGAGTGAATGGAGATGCTCCCGGCGTCCGAATCCGCTTCATCCGGACCCAGCAACTGATAGGTTAGCTTCTGGTTCGTGTTCAGATCCACCAGGGTCACCACGGTGCCGAAATCGGCGCAATCGCATTCCACCTTCGTGCAATCGATGATATCCGACCGGCTGAGCATTCCCTTCAATTCCCGAATCCGCCCGACAAGGAAGCCCTGCTGCTCGCGTCCGGCGATGTACTCGCCGTTCTCCTTCAAATCCCCCATCTCCCGCGCTTCGGCCACCCGTTGCATGACTTGAGGCAGTTCCTCATTCTGAAGCCGGTCCAACTCCTCCTTCAGTTTGTTGTAGCCAGTTCTTGAGATGGGTACAGGATCGAGCACCGTGATCTACCTCCACGTATCGAATAGGGTTTCTTCTGGGTCCTGATCTTATGCTGAATCACATTGACGGCTGCATTACCACACGAGCGGCACTCGAGTCGCGTCCCGGCGGGGTCTATCCTCCGTCACAGCGCCATGAGTATACCAGGAACAGTGATTCGCCGCAAGAGGGGAACGGAGGTAGAAGCGTAGAAGGGTAGAAGCGAGGATGCGGGGAGGGGTCCAGACAAACGGTCGCCACAGGACAGACCCGCCCTGGGCCGGCGGCCGCAGGCGACGGTGTGTGTGAAAATATCCTGGCATGCTCATAATCGGGCTTTAGTATGGCGTTGGACGCATATCCAGGGGTATTCCACTGGCTCACAGAGGACTGTCAGTGCCGCGCGGAGATTTCACGGCCTGTCGGCCTCGGATCTGCCAATCGGGGCCCAGAATCAGCAATGATCGCT
>JBDKRX010000103.1:0-14815 GCA_039683175.1 Phycisphaerales bacterium | reverse complement strand
CGTGCCGGCGACGTTGAACTGGGATCTATGGCTCGGACCCGCGAAATACCGGCCCTATCATCCTGCCTATCTGCCGTTCAGTTGGCGAGGCTGGTGGGATTTCGGCACGGGCGTGCTCGGCGACATCGGCTGTCACCAGATGGACTCGGTCTTCCGCGCCTTGAAGCTGGGCTACCCGACGACCGTGCAGGCCAGCTCCAGCAGCATGGACGAGCCGGCTGCCGTGAAGGAAGAGACCGCTCCGAAGTCATCCATTGTTCGTTTCGAGTTTCCCGAACGGGAGGGAATGCCTCCTCTGCTGCTGACCTGGTACGACGGCGGCCTGATGCCGCAGCGGCCCCCCGAACTGAAGGAAGGCCTCAAGTTTGGCGAGGCCGACGACAACCTGTTCATCGGTGACAAGGGCAAGATGCTGGGCCACCGGCTGATCCCCGAAGAGCGGATGAAAGAGTACGGCAAGCCCCCGCAGAAGATCGACCGTTCGCCCGGTCACCACAAAGAGTGGATCGATGCCTGCAAGGGCGGCAAACCGGCGCGGGCCAATTTCGACTGGGCGGGCCCCTTGACCGAGGTGGTCCTTCTGGGCAACGTCGCTCTGAAGATGGAGAGGCAGCTCTATGAGAAGGGCCTCAAGCTTCGCTACGACGGCCCGAAGATGGAGGTGACCAACCTGCCCGAGGCTAACAAGTACATCCGAGACGAGTACCGCGAAGGATGGAGTCTGTAACAAACGGGTTTGTGGCGCAACAACTGGTATGAGGAGTAGTATCGTGGAACAGAAGAACATGACACGACGTGGTTTCATGGGCGCCGCCGCCGGCGTGGCAGCCTTTGCGGTGGTTCCCCGCCATGTGGTAGCCGGCAGTGGAAATGCGGCACCGAGCGAGAAGATCAATATCGCAGGGGTCGGCATCGGGGGCCAGGGCGGGCACGACATCGGGCAGCTCGACAGCCAGAACATCGTGGCCCTGTGCGACGTGGACTGGCAGCAGGCGTCGGGCATGTTCCGACGCTATCCGAATGCACGGAAGTACAAGGACTTCCGCGAGATGCTCGACAAGGAGGACAAGAATCTCGATGGCGTGGTCGTCGGGACGCCGGACCATATGCACGCCATCGTTTCCATGGCAGCCATCAAGCGGGGCAAGCACGTCTACTGCGAGAAGCCGTTGACCCACACGGTGCGCGAGGCCAAGTTGCTGGCGGACGCCGCCCGCGAGGCCAAGGTCGCCACGCAAATGGGCAACCAGGGCCAGGCCTCCGAGGAGACGCGTCTGCTGTGCGAGACGATCTGGGACGGGGCCATCGGACAGGTTCGCGAGGTGCACATCTGGACGGACCGCCCGCTCAACGGGATCGACAAATGGTATTGGCCGCAGGGCGTGGACCGGCCGGCAGGGCAGAATCCCATCCCCGACACGCTGGACTGGGACCTCTGGCTCGGCCCGGCGCCGGTGCGCCCCTACGTGCAGAGGGTCTACCATCCATTCGTCTGGCGTGGCTGGTGGGACTATGGCACGGGGGCTCTCGGCGATATCGGCTGCCACAGCATGGACCCTGTGTTCCGCGCTTTGAAGCTCGGGTATCCGACCAGCGTCGAGGCCTGCTGCACCCTGGTCAACAATGAGACCTATCCGGTGGCATCGCGTGTGACCTATGAGTTCCCCGCCCGCGGAGATCTGGCGCCGGTTGCGCTGCACTGGTACGACGGTGGGATGAAGCCGCCTCGGCCGGCGGAGCTTGAGGACGGCCGCAAGTGGGACACGAACGGCCAGCTCTATGTCGGCGACAAGGGCAAGATGCTCGGCTGCCGGCTGATCCCGGAGTCCCGGCAGAAGGAATACGGCAAGCCGCCGCAGAAGATCGAGCGTTCGATCGGTCACTATATGGAGTGGGTAGTCGCCTGCAAGGGCGGCAAACCCGCCGGCTCGAACTTCCCCGATCACGCCGGCCTGCTGGCCCAGGTGGTCCTGATGGGCAACGTCGCTCTGCGTCCGGCCCTGAAGGATAAGATGCTGAGCACGAAGCTGTTCTGGGACGCGAAGGAATCCAAGTTCACGAATATGCCCGAGGCGAATCAATACCTGACCAAGGAATATCGGCAGGGTTGGGCGATCTGATTGGGAAAGGATTGCGATGAGTGATTCGATCGACAGACGCAAGTTCCTGAGCGGCACGGCGGGGACCATCGCGGCCTTCACGGTCGTGCCGCGTCACGTGCTCGGCGGGGCGGGCAACCAGCCCCCGAGCGAGAAGCTCAACCTGGCGGCCATCGGCATCGGCGGCATGGGCTCGTCCAACATCAACCAGTGCAGTAGCGAGAACTTCGTCGCGCTGTGCGACATCGATGACCAGTATGCGGCCAAGGTGTTCGACAAATTCCCCAGCGCAAGGAAATACAGAGACTTCCGTGTCATGCTCGACAAGGAAGACAAGAACATCGACGGGGTCATCATCGCGACGCCGGATCACACGCACGCCGTGGTCGCGATGGCCTGCATCCGACACGGCAAGCACGTCTACCTCCAGAAGCCCCTGGCCCACTCGATCTACGAGGTTCGCAGGGTGACCGAGGCCGCCCGCGAGGCGAAGGTGCAGACCCAGATGGGCAACCAGGGCCATTCCTCCGAAGAGATCCGCATGCTGTACGAGTGGATCGCGGACGGCGCGATCGGTCCGGTGCACGAGGTCTACGCCTGGAGCGACCGGCCTGTCGGCGGCGACCCGTGGTCGGATTTCCCGATCATGGCCAGGCCCAAGGACACCCCGGAGGTGCCCAAGACGCTCGATTGGGACCTGTGGCTTGGCCCGGTCCAATACCGGCCCTATCACCCGATCTATCATCCCATGTCCTGGCGAGGCTTCTGGGATTTCGGCACAGGAGCCCTCGGCGACATGGGGTGCCACATCCTGGACCCGGCCTTTTGGGTGCTCAAGCTGGGCCAGCCGACGCGGGTCGAAGCCACCACCACGCACTATCAGCCGGAAGTGGCGTCGGAAACCTATCCGCGAGCAGCGATCATTCGGTACGAGTTCCCCGCGCGAGGCGACATGCCTCCGGTGAAGCTGACGTGGAGCGATGGCCGCCTGATGCCGCCGAGACCGAAGGATTTGGAGCCCGGACGGAAGTTGGATGGCAACGGCGCGTTGTTGATCGGCGAGAAGGGCACGATCATGCACGGCTCCCACGGCGCCGGCGGCGTGCGAATCATCCCCGAGGAGAAGATGAGGGCCTACAAGCGGCCTGCAAAGACGCTGCCCAGGGTCCCACGTGGCCAGGGCGGCCACGAGCAGGACTGGGTTCGCGCCTGCAAGGACGGAAAGCCCGCCAGTTCGAGCTTCGAGTACGGCGGTCCGCTGACGGAGATGGTCCTGCTGGGCGTGTTGGCCATGCGGTTCAAGGATACGCCGTTGGAGTGGGATCCGGTGAATCTGAAGGTGACGAATCTGCCTGAGGCTGATAAACTCATCTGTCCGCCGTTCCGCGACGGATGGACTTTGTGAATAATGATTGTTGATGGATGATTGGCGGGTGTGGACCCGCGATTGAATGAGAGGGCCATGCAGTGAAAGACACACGAATGAATAGAAGGCAGTTCCTGGGTAGTGCGGCGACGGTGGCGGCGTTCACGATCGTGCCGCGACACGTGCTCGCAGGGTCCGGTCAGACTCCGCCCAGCGAGAAACTCAACATCGCCTGCATCGGCGTCGGCGGCATGGGCGCCAGCGATGTGGGATCGGTGAGTTCCGACAACATCGTCGCCATGTGCGATGTCGATTGGGGCCCGCATACGGCGGACAGCTTCAAGAATCACCCGAATGCGAAGAAGTACAAGGACTTCCGCAAGATGTTCGACGCGGAGGACAAGAACATCGACGCGGTGACGGTCTCGACGCCGGACAATCTCCACGCCGTGGCCGCCATGGCCGCGATGAAGCGGAAAAAGCACGTCTACTGCCAGAAGCCTCTGTGCCACGATATCTACGAGGTTCGGCAATTGACCGAGACCGCCCGCAAGATGGGCGTTCAGACGCAGATGGGCACGCAGCTCCACGCAACCGGCGAGATGAAGACGTTCGTCGAGTGGGTCAAATCCGGCGTCATCGGCAAGATCACCCGCGTGGACCTTTGGAGCGGCAAGAACTGGGGCGGCGGCGAGCGGCCCACGGATACCCCGGCGGTCCCCGCGACGCTGGATTGGGACCTCTGGCTCGGACCTGCCCCGTATCGGCCCTATCACCCGAGGTATGCTCCCGCCGAGTGGCGCCGCTGGTGGGATTTCGGCACGGGCACGCTGGGCGACATGGGCTGCCACATCATCGACCCCGCCTGGTGGGTGCTCGACGTGCAGTACCCGACAAGCATCGAGGCCAAGCCCGGGCCATTCAACAAGGAAACGTATCCGACCAAGACTGCTATCACCTGGGAGTTCCCCGCGCGAGGAGACCTGCCGGCCGTGACGATGACGTGGTGCGACGGCGAGAACCGTCCGCCCCGGCCGGAAGGGCTGGAGCCGGGACGGCAGCTTCCCGACCAAGGCGGTTTGTACTACGGCGAGAAGGGCGTTATTCTGCTGCCTCACGGCGGCAATCCTCGCCTGATTCCCGAGACCAAGATGAAGGGCTTCAAGGCGCCGGAACCGTTCCTGCCCCGCGATGTGGATCATTACCAGGAGTGGATTCGGGCATGCAAGGGCGGGCCGAAGCCGTTGTCGAACTTTGACTACGCAGGTCCGCTGACCGAGACGATTCTTCTCGGCAACGTCGCGGCCCTGGCCGGTCGCAAGATCGAATGGGATGGCCCGAATATGAAGGCGACGAACATGCCCGAGGCGAATCAGTTCCTGCGGCGCAAGTACCGCGAGGGCTGGAGCCTGTAGGAATTGATGAAGGATGATTGATGATTTGTGGGTGGAAATCAGGAGAATTGCAGATGAACGGAAGAATGAAGTCGGGAATGGTCCTGCTGCTTGCGGCAGCTTGTGTCTATGTCGGTGGGGCGACCAGTGTCCAGGCGAAGGAGAAGTGGCGGCTGGGACCCCAGGCGTACAGCTTCAATCGGTTCACATTTGCTGAGGCCGTGGCCAAGGCGAAGCTGCTGAACCTCAAGTACATTGAGGTCTATCCTGGGCAACGGATCAGCGCCGACATCGACGCCCAGATGAACCACAATATGACGGCCGAGCAGAGACAGGCGGTCAAGAAGATCCTCGCGGACGCGGGAGTCGCTCTGACCAACTACGGCGTGGTGGACCTGCCCAACAACGAAGCGGAATGCCGCAAAGTGTTCGACTTCGCAAAGGAAATGGGCATTGAGAATATCGTGTCCGAGCCGCCGGAGGACGCCTTCGATCTGATCGACAAGCTCTGCAACGAGTACAAGATCGGTGTCGCGATCCACAACCATCCGCAGCCGTCGCATTACTGGAACTACGAGACGGTCCTGAAGGTCTGCGAAGGGCGCAGCAAGTGGATCGGCGCCTGCGCCGACACCGGGCACTGGACGCGATCGAACATCGATCCGGTCGTTGCGATCAAAGCCCTTGGCAAGACCGGTCGGATTCGCAGCCTCCACTTCAAAGACCTCAACAAGTTCGGCGGCGACGCCCACGACCTGCCGTGGGGCACCGGCGTGAGCAAGGCCGGCGAAGTGCTGGCCGAGCTGTCGCGCCAGGGCTTCGAGGGGACCTTCTCCATCGAGTACGAATACAACTGGGACAACAGCGTGTCGGAGATCCGCAAGTGCGTCGAGTGGTTCAAGAAGACCGCCGCGGAGTTGGACAACACGCCGTACAAAGATGTGTTCAAGAGAGATCTGTCCAACGGCATCATGCCGCCGAATGGCTGGGCTTTTGATGCCGACGGCATCCTTGCCCCCGGCGGCAGCGGCCACGGCGACATCTGGACCAAAGAGCGCTACGGCAACTTCATCCTCGAACTGGACTTCAAAATCCCCGAGAAGGGCAACAGCGGCGTCTTCATCCGCACCGGCAGTCTCGACAATTGGATCAACACCGCCATCGAGGTGCAGATCCACGCCACCGATGACGGCACGAAGCATGGCCAGTGCGGCGCGATCTACGACTGCCTGTCGCCCTCCAAGGACGCGACCAAGAAGCCCGGCGAATGGAACCACTATGTCATCACGTGCCTCGACAACAAGATCTACGTGAACCTCAACGGCGAGGACATCATCGACATGGACCTGGATCAGTGGACCGAGAAGGGCAAGAACCCGCAGGGCACGCCGAACAAGTTCTCCGGGGCCTACAAGGACATGCCGCGTGAGGGGCACTTCGGTTTCCAGTACCACGGCAACCCGGTCTGGTTCAAGAATCTCAAGGTCAAATCGCTTGACTGAGGTGGATTAGGATGAAAGGCCTATCGATGAAGAACAACAGATCAATCGGCTGTGGGCCGGCTCTGGTTCTGGCGGTGCTGGCTTTCGGTTTTGTGCTCAGCCATCAACAGCCTGCGTTTGCGGGCAACTCGTCCGACGGGTGGAACGTCCTGTTCAACGGCAAGGACCTCACCGGGTGGGACGGCGATCCGAGACTGTGGTCGGTCAAGGACGGCGTCATCCACGGCGAGACCACGGCCGAGAAGCCGACGCAGAACAACACGTTCCTGGTCTATCGCGACGGGCAGTTCGGCGACTTCGAGCTGAACCTCAAGTTTCGCCTCTTGAGCGGCAACTCCGGCGTTCAGTATCGCAGCAAGGAGTTCGAAAAGTGGCGGATCGCCGGCTATCAGGCGGATATCCTCGAGGACCTGAATCTGATTGGCTTCCTGTATCACGAGGGTGGCCGAGGCTTCCTGGCCACTCTCGGTGATTTCACGGTCGTCGACGGCAAGGGCGACAAGCAGATCATCGCCAGCGTCAACGACAAGAAGGCCCTGGTCGACGCCGGTTTCTACAAAGCGAAGGACTGGAACGAGTACCTCATCGTCTGCCAGGGTAATCACATCGCCCACTACCTCAACGGCTACCAGACGATAGAGCTGATCGACAACGACCGAGCCACAAACCCGGACGATCCGAAGGATCAGAAGGGGTCGTCGCGAACAGGGCTGTTGGCTCTGCAGCTCCACGCGGGCCCACCGATGGCGGCTGAGTTCAAGGATGTTCGCATCAGGAAGATCCCGCCCATCTACGGCGACGCAGTGCTTGCTTTCAACGGCCAGAATCTGGATGAATGGACCACCAACGCCGGTTCGGGCAAGGCCAACAAATGGACTGTCGGCAAGGCGAAGGTTTCCGCTGGCAATCCCAAGCTGCTGGAGAAGGTCGAGGGCACAGGGGAGTTGATTAATCTGACTCCCGCCCACGGCGAGAGCCAGGACTTCTACTCGAAAGCCAAATTCGGCGATTGCCGGATCGAGGTCGAGGTCATGGTACCCCAGGGCTCGAACTCCGGCATCTATGTGATGGGCGAGTACGAGGTCCAGGTCCTGGACAGCTACGGCAAGACCACGGTGGGCAGCGGCGACATGGGCGCGATCTATGGCGGGTTCTCCCCGCCGGTCAACGCGTCGAAAAAGCCGGGCGAGTGGCAACAGTACGTGATCGAGTGGCGGGCCCCCCAGTTCGACGGGAGTGGCAAGAAGGTCAAGAACGCGATGTTCGTGAAGGTCGAGCTCAACGGCCAGATCCTGCACAAGAACCTGGAGATGCCCGGTCCGACCCCCGGCGGCGTGACGGGCCAGGAAGCCCCCACGGGCCCCTTGATGTTCCAGGGCAACCACGGCCCGGTCGCGTACCGCAACATCGTCGTGAAGCCTCTGTTGAAATGACACCCACAAGCGCGCGTGGTGTGACTGTATGTGCGTTCCGGTTGTTATCGGACGGTAGGAAAAAAGCCGCCAACTTTCCTTGACAGCGGTTTTCGTCGCCTCCATAATGGCCGGCTAACTCAAGTACATGGTTCTGAACTGCCAAGTTCAATTTTTGGAGCAAGTAGAGGTACAATGAGCGAGTCAAAAGCACAATCGGGTATTGATCGACGCAGTTTCCTGCGTTCCACAGCAGCGGTCGGTGCGGGCTTGGCCTTTGCGCCGCGGATGTTTGCTGCGGCCAGCGGCGGCGAGAAGGACATCAACGTGGCCCTGCTCGGCGCCGGCGCCGAGGGCCAGATCCTGATGGAGGCCTGCCGCAAGATCCCGAACGTCAAGTTCAAGGCCGTCTGCGACATCTGGGAAGCGTACAACCAGAAACGCGTGTCCCGCCTGTTGGATCGCTACGGGCACAAGAACAACACCTATGTTGACTACAAGGAAATGCTCGACAAGGAGAAGGGCAACATCGACGCGGTCATCATCGCGACGCCCGACTTCTGGCACGCCGAGCACGCCATCGCCTGCATGGAAGCCGGACTTGACGTCTACTGCGAGAAGGAGATGTCCAACGATCTGGCCAAGGCCAAACAGATGGTCGAGGTCCAGAAGAAGACCGGCAAGCTCCTGCAGATCGGCCACCAGCGCCGCAGCAACCCCCGTTACCTGCACTGCTACAACAAGATCCTGAAGGAAGCCAAGATGCTCGGCCGGATGACGACGATCAACGGCCAGTGGAATCGCGGTGTCCAGGAGCCGCTCGCGTGGCCGAAGAATGCAGAGATGGATGCCGCCACGCTGGGCAAGTTTGGCTTCGAATCCATGGAGCAGTTCCGGAACTGGCGATGGTACAAGAAACTCGGCGGCGGCCCCATCGTGGACCTCGGCTCTCACCAGATCGACATCTATGCATGGTTCCTCGATGCACTGCCGACGGGCGTCATTGCCAGTGGCGGCACCGACTACTACGACAAGCAGACCCACGAGTGGTACGACACGGTCATGACCATCTTCGACTTCGAGACGAAGGAAGGCGTGGTCCGCGGATACTACCAGGTGCTGACGACCAACAGCAACCAGGGATACTATGAGACCTTCATGGGCGACCAGGGTTCCCTGGTGATCTCGGAATCCTCGGCACGCGGCTCGGTGTATCGCGAGCAGAGCGCCCAGGTGGATTGGGACAAGTGGGTCAAGCTTGGCTTCGTGAACGAGCCCAAGAAGGTCGAGGCGAAAGCGGATGCCACGACTGCGGCACTGGATGTTCGGGAAACGCTGGCGCCGCCGGCCTACGAGATCCCTGTGACCATGGACGGCAAGGCCTACCATCAGCCGCACCTCGAGAACTTCTTCGACGCCATTCGTGGCAAGGCCAAACTCAACTGTCCGGCCGAGGTCGGATACGAAACCGCGGTTATGGTGCTCAAGGTCAACCAGGCCGTCGAGGCGCAACGCAGGCTGGAGTTCAAGCCGGAAGAGTTCAAGGTCTAAGGCGAGTATCGTACGCCGCCTGTTTGCATCGGAAGTCAGTTGCCGGCGAGAAGCCGGGAGCGTAGAAAGGAACTGATACAGCCTTGAAACGAAGACTGATTGTATTGCTTGTCGTGTCGTCGGCGCTGTCGTCGCCCGCTCTCGCCGCCGAAGGGGCTGCGAAGCTGCTCGGTGACGAGAGCGACGGGAGCCGGGCGCAGCCGATCCACCTGATTCCGCTGTATTCCGAGACTGACAAGGGGGAGAAGGGCCCGCAAGTCGATCCGAACGATCCGCTGGCGATGCCGTTTTCCACGCGGTTCACATGCGGAGAATGTCACAGCTACGGGGAGATTAGCCGGGGCTGGCACTTCAATTCGGTGGACGGCAACGCTCCCGCCGGCCGTCCGGGCGAGCCTTGGCTGTATTTCAATTCGAAGCTTGGCATTCAACTGCCGCTGTCCTACCGGGCATGGCCCGGCGCGCACCGGCCGGAGCAGTTCGGATTGAGCCTCTCGGAGTTTACGAAGATCTTCGCCCGGCACATGCCGGGTGGGGGACCGGGGGAAGTCACCCCGACCGACACCGATGCGCTTGCCCAGCAGTACGTCACGGGAAAGCTGGAAGTCAACTGCCTGGCCTGCCACAACGCGCATCCGGGACAGGACCAGAGCAGTCCGACCGGCTATGCGATCCAGGTGAGCAAGACCAACTTCCGTTGGGCGTCTGCGGCGTCCTGTGAGTTTGCGGATGTAACCGGTGCAGTGGGCGATGCAAGTCCGACGTACGATCCCTTCATGCCCGATGAGAGTGAGGAGAAGGCGCCCCGGATGGTTTATGACAAGAAGGCGTTCGACGCCAAGGGCAACGTCTTCATGGACATCGTGCGGGAAGCGCCCAAGGAACGATGCTACTTCTGTCACAGCGATCTGTTCTGCGGCGAGAAGGGCGAGAAGACGGAAAAGTGGTGTGCCGACGAGGATATCCACATGACCGCGGGGCTCACCTGTGTGGACTGCCATCGCAATGGCAGGGACCACAAGATCGTCCGGGGTTATGACGGCGAGGTTGCCGACTCCAACAATGTGATGGCCGCTGCGACCTCGTGTCGCGGGTGCCATTTGGGCGATGAGAATGGCAAACGGGAGACAGGCGGCCGGTTGGGCGCCCCGGTGCCCGAGCACAAGGGCATCCCGACCGTTCACTTCGAGAGGCTGACCTGTACCGCGTGTCATTCCGGCCCGTGGCCGAGCGATCAGCCGGTGCTGGCCAAGACGTCGCGGGCACACCGCCTGGGGACGATCAACGTCAACAAGGAGCCTCGTGTCCTGCCGCACGTATACGCCCCGGTCTTCGTTAAGGAAGCTGTCGCTGATGCGAACAGCGTCGCCAAAATCGGGCCGCATAAGCTCGTTTGGCCCGCCTTCTGGGGCACTGTGGACGCGAACGATGGCGTCAAACCCATCGAACTGGACGCGGTGACCAAGGTTGTCGGCGCCGTGTTGAAGGATGTTGCCGTCGCCGAAACGGGCGACTGGAGCGAGTTGAAAGAAGAGCAGATCGGCCAGGTATTGAAGGCCCTGGCCGAATCGGGGCAGACGAAGCCCGTGTACATCACCGGCGGCATGTTGTTCGCGTTGGACGACGCGGGCGCCGTGACGAGCCGGGCGAATCATCCGGCTGCTGCTCCCTATGCTTGGGCGATGGCGCACAACGTCCGGCCCGCGGCTCAATCCCTCGGCGTCGGCAAGTGTACGGTTTGCCACTCGACGAAATCGCCGTTCTTCTTCGGCAAGGTCGCCGTCGATTCGCCGATCGTCTCGGTCAGCAACCTGACGAAGACCCAGTACCAGTTCCAGAAGGCGTCACACGCCCGCACGTGGTTCTTCGCCTTCTCCTTCATTTTCCGCCCATGGTTCAAGGTGGTGGCGATCGGCGCGACCGCGGTGATCGGCATCGTCCTGCTGCTGTACGGGCTCAAGGCGCTGGGCTCGGTTGCCAAGGTGCTGGCCGAACAAGAAGATCATCAGTAAGTCCATAATCAATGGATGGGTAATAGGGATGTTTCAAACGGTTGCGATTGTGGCTCTCATAGTGACATTCGTCGGCATCGCCCTGCACTGGCTGGCGACTCCGACGGGCGGATGCCGCTGTCCGCTCAGCGGGGCGGTCCACGTCTTCAGCCTGCTGCTCATCGAGCAGAAGTCCAGCCTGCTGGGGGCCTTGAAGAAGCTCTGCTACCTCGTCGCGGCGGTCTGCTTCGTGGTCCTGGCGTTCACGGGTTTCTATCCGACGCTGGTCAAGGGCGAGCATATCACCGGGTTCCTCATGTACATCCACGCCACGTTCGCCCCGGTCTTTGCACTGTGCCTGGCGATCCTGGCGATCACGTGGGCGGGCAGTTACCGGTTCAGCTTCGCCGATGCCCCCTGGCTCACGCGTCTGCTGCGACGTGTGACGCGACTTCGCATCCCGGCGGATGATCGGCCCTGGCGATGCTCGCTGGCTGTGTACAAGGTGGCCTTTTGGGCGATCCTGTTCCTGGCGTTGCCCCTGATCCTGTCGATCGTGGTCAGCATGTTCCACCTGCTCGGCACGGATTGGCAGTACTTCACGCTGGCGGCGCATCGATGGATCAGCCTGGTCTTTGCGATTGCGGTGATCATTCATACCTACTTGGCGATACGACTGCGGATGGCGTGCCGCGAATAGGGCGCGCCGCCGGATCGTGCGAGTGTGCGGTAAGAGAAGCCGGGCCTTGAACGCGTGCGGGCCCGGCATCAGTACATCAGGGCGCAGGGACGGGCCTTGCCAAAACCGGCTCCGCGTCCTGCCGAAGTGATGGGGAGAAGTTGTGAGTCGGGGAAAAATGATTAAGGAGAGCCGATCATGAGTAACGGAACGTTGCCAAGTTATTTGAGTATGGCCAAGCCCAATCCGCCCACGAACCGGGCGCCCTGGTACAAGAACACGGCCCCCACCTACGCGGGCATTTTCCTGTGGTTTGTCTTCTGGAGCCAGGCGCCGAGCGGCGGGTCCGGGATCGTCGGCGGTGTGCTGTCCCAGGGTGTGGGTGTTGCCCTCCTGGGGTTGGTCGTTGCAGCTCTGTTGTGCCATTTCCTGTTCTACTATGTTCCTGGCATGCTCGGCTTGAAGACCGGTTTGCCCCTGTACGTCGTCGGTAGCGCCCAGTACGGCACGATGGGCGGGTTCCTGATGCCCGGGTTCCTCATGGGTGCTCTGCAGTTTGGCTGGCTCGGCGTGAACGCGTATTTCTCATCCCAGGCCCTGGGGCCACTCGTCGGAAACAATGTCGTGGCCATAAAGATTCTCGCGGTCTTGTGGGCGGCAATCGCGGCATTCGTGGGCCTGAAGGGAATTCAGTACGTCGCGAAAGTAGCGACGTATCTGCCCCTGATCCCCGTGCTGATCCTTGTAATTCTCCTGGCCAAGACCATTGGCGGCATCGGTGACTTCGACGCCCAGAAGCTCATTGCAGCTCAGACCGCTGGCGGAGCCCAGGGCACAGGTTTGAGTTTCCTGGGTGTGATCGGGTTGTCCATCGCGTTTGTTGTCGGGTTCTTCGCCACGGCAGGGGCCGCCGGTGTTGACTTCGGGACCGGCAGCCGGGATGCGAAGGATGTTCAGATGGGCGGTCTGGTCGGCATCGCAGTGGCCGGGATTGTATCGGCCGGAGCCGCCATCCTGATTGCAGCCGGCGCCTTCGGGCAAAGCGGCCAGGCGGATTTGAATCCTGCGTCCCCCGCGTTCATGGGCCGGGTTCTGGGCAATGATGGCGCGGGTACGGTGATGGGTTTGCTCCTGGCCATCGCGGCGTTCCCGTCTGCCTGCTTCTCGTCGTTCATCGCGGCCAACAGCTTCAAGACCGTGATGCCGAAGGTGAATCCGTTCATCTCGGTGGGCATCGGCGCCGCGGTCAGTATCCTCCTGGCCGTGACCGGCTGGGCAGGCAAGGCAGGGAGCGTCTTCACAGTCATCGGCGCCTCGTTCGGACCGATCTGCGGTGCCATGCTGGTGGACTACTATCTGTCCGGCCAGAAGTGGGCGGGCCCGCGTCAGGGCTGGAACATGGCGGGCTGGATCTCCTGGGCCGCCGGTTTTGTGGTTGGTATCGCACCGCTCGTCGGGATCGCCAACGTCCCGGCGGCGCCTCTGATGGCCTTCATTGTGGGCGCGGTGCTGTACTTCGTGCTGGCGAAGGCCGGCATGCAGCCGCCTGCGGTGCCCATGCCGACTGCTGGGTCCAAGTGAGTTGATCCGGTCCGAAGTTGACGTCGGACCGGAACAAGTGAACAGATGGGCAGGGATTCGGGAATTCCCGGGTCCCTGCCTTTTTTTCATGGATAGAGGGGCGATGTAACAAAATGGCCGTGGGCGCAACTTGACAAGGGACGACAAGAGGGCTACCATGCCCCTTTCGGCCGGTCGGGATGCGACCCGTGTCGGCTTTTGCACTCTGGGACGTCGAGGTGGAGTGTGTTTACTGGGTTTCATATGATTGAGGTTAGTGAGATGAAGAAGAAGTGGGATTCCATGATGAAAGCAGTCCTCGTAGTGGCGTTGACCGCGACGCTGTGCATCGGCATGTCGTGCAAGAAACAAGAGCCTGCTCCGACGCCGACCCCGGCTCCTGCCAAGGATACACAAGCGAAACCGGCCGAGGTGAAGCCGGCCGAAGCCGCCCAGCCTGCGGCGCCTGAAGCCGCGAAACCGGCGGAGGCAACCCCGGCTCCGGTGGCTCCCGCCCCGGCACAGGCTCAGCCGGCCCCGGCTCCTGCTGCGGGCTATGCGCCCCTCGCCATCGAGCTGCCCAAGCCGATGTTCGTCGGTACGCCGCAGGACATGAAGGTTGAGAATCTGGAGAAGCCGTTGGGCAGGGCCCGTCCGGCGTTCATGGCTCCCAAGGAGGCGGTCCTGCTGTCCAAGGGCAAACCGGTTTCCGCCAGCGACGAAGAGCCGATCATCGGCGAGATCGAGATGATCACCGATGGCGATAAGGAAGCCGCCGACGGCAGCTATGTCGAGCTCGGACCCTTCGTCCAGCATGTGACCATCGACCTCGAAAAACAGTGCGAGCTCTACGCCCTGGTGATCTGGCACTATCACAAGCAGCCCCGCGTGTACTTCGACGTGGTCGTGCAGCTCTCGAACGACAAGGACTTCATCACGGACGTCAAGACGGTGTTCAACAATGACATCGACAACTCCGCAGGCCTCGGCATCGGCAAGGATATGCACTACACCGAGACCAACGAGGGCAAGCTGATCGATCTGATCTCGCAGGGCAGCCCGAAGGCTCGCTACATCCGACTCTACAGCAACGGCAACACGAGCAACGACCTGAACCACTACATCGAGGTCGATGCCTACGGCAAGCCAGTGGAATGAAATGGCTGGATCGGGTCTCTTGCGATAAGAGACTCAGGCTATCCTGGTTTTTGATTTTCGTCGTGGCGCGCGGAGCGGTCCGCCTCCGAGCGCCACCGCACGG